>JAFZHY010000023.1 GCA_017554615.1 Clostridia bacterium | reverse complement strand
CATTTTGTTTTTCTCCTTTTTAAATTTTTCTTTTGTTATATTTTATACCTATTTATTTTATAAGTCAAGATTTACCTTTACTTATATTGTGATTATACCATTTTTTAATAATTTAAGCAATATTTTCTTGACATTTTAAATTAAACTAAATATAATATTATAAAAAGGGAGTAGCCGGCATATTTTATATGTTTGAAATGTCGTCAGGTCGATTGGTGCTATCCAATCCGTATTTCAATCAAATGGCAAGACTTTTATTATCTTTTAAGGGGTAGTAGAAGTCTTTTTTTAATGTAGTACAGTACTACTGCACTAGTGCAGTAGTACTCGAACACCATATGGTTTTAAAATATAAATTATGTTTCATATTGCAGAAATCTCTTCAGATATACAAAAGTATTATCTTTGATATTTCTTTATCTGAAACAAAATTTCTCGTTTTAAAACTCTTCGACCTTAAACGCAGGGAAATTTTTAAGATTTTTAATGCGAAGGACGAAGTCAGGCTGACGCCTTACGAGGACGACAAATTAAAAAGATTTGAATTTAACAAGTTTAAGGCATATTGTGTTCAAGTACTACTGCACTAACCCTTATATTTAAAAAATGGAGGAAATAAAAAAATGAGTGGAGTATTAAGTTATGTATTTCTTTTAATCGGATTTGTTCTTCTGGTTAAAGGAGCAGATTATTTTGTTGACGGTAGTTCATCCTTGGCTAAACGCCTTAAAATTCCGTCAATCGTTATTGGTCTTACTATTGTAGCATTCGGAACAAGTGCTCCTGAAGCGGCAGTTAGTATCAGCGCATCAGTAACAGGAAATAACGGTATAGTTGTGGGTAATGTTATCGGTTCTAATATTTTTAATCTTCTTATGGTTGTAGGTGTTTGTGCAATTATTAAACCGTTTGACGTTAAGAAAAAGGTTATGAATTATGAGTTTCCTATGTCTATATACGCAGCACTTATTCTTATAGTTGTAAGTCTTGATGCTTTCTTAAATGGAAGACCAATGAATGTG
Source organism: Clostridia bacterium (assembly GCA_017554615.1). NCBI lineage: Bacteria > Bacillati > Bacillota > Clostridia > Clostridia bacterium. The sequence continues at coordinate 68,180 of JAFZHY010000023.1, read as the reverse complement.
GTAGACAGAAGTGAGGGTATAATTTTATTTGTATTTATAATAATGTTTGTATACTCACAGGTTAAAACTGCATTAAATGCAAGAAAGATTCAGGAAACAGAAGATGATGGGGAAGATTATGAAATTCTTTCTAAAACAAAAACATTTTTATATATAGTATTAGGTCTTGCGGCTGTTATATTTGGCGGAGATATGGTAGTTGACAGCGCAAGCAGTATTGCAAGAAGTTTCGGGCTTTCCAACCATTTAATAGGTCTTACAATAGTTGCTATCGGCACAAGTTTGCCTGAACTTGTAACAAGCGTTGTTGCTGCCTCAAAAGGCGAAAGCGATCTTGCTTTGGGTAATGTTATAGGTTCTAACATATTTAACATCTTCTTCATTCTCGGTATTTCGGGAATTGTAAATCCAATATCCTTTGACAATTCATTCTTTATTGACACAATCATTCTTCTTGCAGTAAGTTTACTGTCATATATTCTTACTAAAGTAAGCAAAGGCGGAAAAAGATGGCACGGTATACTTTATGTAATTTTATATATAGCATTTACCTGGTATATCATAATAAGATAATTTAAGACTTAAAATACCCCGAATCGTTAAGTGATTTACTCCTTGTGATTCGGGATTTTTTTATTTGACTTTAATTAAACTAAATGATATAATATAATTTACCGTATTGTAAGGTGGAATATTATACTAAAAAAGGCGGTTTAATAAGTATATGAACAGAGGTAATCTATTTAATTTACTTAAAACGAATAATAACGGTGCATTTTTGGCACTCATTGTTTTTTCGCTTGTAACATTAAAATTTAATATATATCTTGGGGTAATTGAAATAATCACAGTTTTAGTTTTGTTCTCAACTCACAGATTTTTTAACTTTAAAAGAAGAAGAAAACTTAACGAATATCTGGAAGATTTATTTTTATCTTCTGATTCCATATCCAAAGACTTTGTTGTTAACAGTATGCTTCCTCTTGCTATTTTAAAGGATGAAGATACTATTATATGGTATAACAACGCTTTTTCGGATGCTTTTTATGACGATGGGCCTGCAGAAACTTCCTTAAAGGCTGTTATAAAAGGGTTTCCTAATCTTAAATCAAATGAAGAAAACAGGGAAATAAATACAAATATAAAATACGAGGATAAAACTTATAATGTGCTTGGAACTCATCTTAAAATTCCTCATCATGAAAATAAGTTCTATACCTTAATATATTTTATAGATATTACAAAAGAAGTTTTTTATAAAAAGGAACTTGAAGATAAAGAACTTGTTATGGCACATATAGTTATAGATAACTATGAAGAAGCCATCAGCGGACTTAGTGAATCTCAAAGGGCAGTGCTTATTGCAGATACAGACAAATATATATACAGTTGGGCGCAAAATACCAACGCAGTTATAAAAAAACAGGAAAAAGACCAGTATAATTTATACTTCCATAAAAAACTTCTTGATAATTATCTTAAAAAAGATTTTGAAAAATTAAGAGATTTCACTATAAAAGACAATGAAAATGTTATAAACCTTACATTCAGTGTAGGGGTTGGGCATGGTGGGGAAACTCCTGCAGATAACGAAGAATTCTGTTCGTCTGCTATTGATATGGCTTTGGGCAGAGGGGGAGACCAGATAGTTGTCAAAGACCCTGACGGTTTTAAATTCTTCGGTGGTGCATCAAAAGAAACAGAAAAAAGAAGCAAAGTGCGTTCAAGAGTTGTTGCCCACGCTTTAAAAGAACTTATGGAAAGCAAGGAAAACATTGTTGTTATGGGGCATACTGATACTGATATGGATGCCTTGGGAAGTGCTTTAGGTGTTGTAAGAGCAGCAAAGTCAGTTAATAAGAATGCATATATTTTAATTGATGATGTTAATCCGTCTGTAAAAGAGATTGTTGAACAGATGGATGCAATGGATGAATATAAAGATATAATAATAGACTATTACAGAGCAGAAGAACTTCTTGATGATATGGGAATGTTGGTTTTGGTTGATGCTCACAGACGAGTTCTTTTCCCTTATAAAGAACTTATTGAAAAAGCGCAGACAACAGTTTTAATAGACCATCACAGAAAGAGCCCTGATTTTATCGACTCTTTAACCCTTACTTATCACGAGCCATACGCTTCTTCAACATCAGAACTTGTAATAGAAATTCTTCAGTATATGGACCAGAAAATCAAACTTACACCGATAGAGGCTAAGGCTTTATATGCAGGTATGCTTATAGATACCAAGAATTTCACTTTTAAAACAGGGGTAAGAACATTTGAAGCCGCTTCATTCTTAAGGCGTTCAGGTCTTGATACTACCGAGGCGAAGGAACTTGTTAAATGCGATTTAAAAACATACAAAATAAGAAGTGAAATTATTAATGATGCCATTATTTACAGAGACAGTATTGCAATAAGCAAATATGTGGGCGAAGAAATCGGCGACCTTACAGTTATTGCTCAGGCGGCAGACGAACTTATAAATATAAAAGGAATAAACACTACATTTGTTATATATTTTGACGGTGAGTGTTGCAGAATTTCTGCCCGTTCAGTCGGTAACATCAATGTTCAGGTTATAATGGAAAAAATGGGTGGCGGAGGCCATCAGTTATCAGCCGGAGCAAAGGTTGAAAGCACAAATATCAACGAGGTAATGGACGAGTTGGTAAAAAACATAGACGAAATTTTAGGTTAGGTGAAAAAAATGAAAGTAATTTTATTAGAAGATGTAAAAGGTCAGGGTAAAAAAGGAGAAGTTAAAAACGTATCTGACGGATATGCAAATAACTTTCTTTTAAAAAAAGGTTTGGCTGTCCCTGCTACTAACGACAATATGAATATATTAAAAAACAAAAATGCATCAGAAGAGCATAAAAGACAGGTTGAACTTGATAATGCCAACGAACTTAAAAATTCTATCGAAGGCAAAGAGGTTGTTATTATATCCAAAGGCGGAGAAGGCGGAAAACTTTTTGGCTCTATTACTTCAATGGATATTAAAGATGCAATTAAGAAAGACCTTGATAAGGATATAGATAAAAGAAAAATTCTTCTTAAAGATAACATAAAGTTGGCAGGAGTTTATGAAGTAGAAATCAAACTTCATAAAGACGTTACTGCTAAAATAAAAGTAAATGTTAAAGGATAAAATTAAGGAAGTAGTTTTATGGAAATAATAAAGGAAATGCCATTTTCCAAGGAAGCGGAACAGGCAGTTTTAGGCTCTATATTTTTAGAGCCTGACAGAATTACCGAAGTTTTAGACATTATTAAGGAAGAACATTTTTATATAGAAAAAAACAGACACATTTTCTCTGCAATGTGCGAACTTTTTAATAACAATCAACCGATAGATATTGTTACTGTCGGTAATCTTCTTATGGGAAAAGGTATTTATGATACTATTGGTGGAAATGATTATATAAAGGATATTATAAATAATATGCCTTTATCTTTGAATGTTTCGGCATATGCCCAAATTATCAAGAATAAATTTATTCAAAGAAGCCTTATTAAAGTAAGCGGGGAAATTTCTGACATTTGTTATAAAGACGATTCGGTTTCCAGTATGCTTGATATTGCCATTGACAAAGTGTTCAATGTTGCAAGAGAAAGAGAAAACGGGGAAATTGCCCATATTAAAACCATTCTTTTTGATAATTATAATAAACTTTCTGAAATTATGAAAAACGGAGAGCATATTTCAGGAATTTCAACAGGCTATAAATATTTAGACTCTAAAATTTTAGGTATGCAACCTGGAAACCTTATTTTAATTGCGGCAAGACCTGGGATGGGTAAATCTTCGTTCGCTGCAAATATTGCGCAAAATGTTGCAATAAGGCAAAATATTCCTACTGCTATATTTACTCTGGAAATGTCTAAGGAAGAACTTGCAAACAGAATTATTTGTTCAGAGGCTAAGATTGATAACAAAAAAATAAAAAGCGCAGACCTGTCTGAACAGGATATTTTAAAATATATTGATGCGATGGACCCTGTGGCATCTGCACCGTTATATATTGATGATACACCGTCTATCTCTTATACAGAATTAAGAGCAAAGTGTAAAAGATTAAAACTTGAAAAAAATCTCGGTTTAGTAGTTGTTGACTATCTTCAGCTTATGAGTGGAACATCAAGGGAATCAAGGCAACAGGAAATTTCTGAAATAAGCAGAAATCTTAAACTTATAGCAAAAGAACTTTCTATCCCTGTTATTGCTCTATCACAACTTTCCCGTGCTGTTGAGCAAAGAAAAGACGACCACCGTCCTATGCTTTCGGATTTAAGAGAATCCGGGGCAATAGAGCAGGATGCTGATATAGTTATGTTTTTATACAGGGATGAAGTATATAACGAAGATACCGAGGCAAAAAATATCTGCGAATGTATAGTTGCCAAAAACAGAGCAGGTGAGACCGGCTCGGTTAAACTTACATGGATTGGAGAATTTACAACATTCTATACATTTGAGGGTAATTATTAGTAAGAGGGCTTATGGAAAACAAAGTACTTTCTACGGTAAAAAAATATAACCTTATTTCTCCTATGGATACTGTTATTGTGGGTCTGTCAGGAGGGGCAGATTCTGTGAGTCTTATTTTATGCTTATATAATCTTAAAGAAAAACTTAAAATAAATAAGATTATAGCATGTCATATTAACCATAATTTAAGAGAAACTGCTTTAAGAGATGAAGAGTTCTCAAGAAAATTATGCGAAAAATTAGGTATAGATTTTTATGTAAAAAGTGTAGACATTAAAAAAATAAAAAATGAACTTAAAGTGTGTGAGGAAGAAGCGGGAAGAATAGCAAGGTACGACTTTTTTAATGAAATAAAATCTAAAACAGGCGCTTTAAAAATTGCTACTGCTCATCATATGGGCGATGTATTAGAAACATTTTTCCTCCGTCTTTTAAGGGGTGCTTCAACCGATGGGCTTATTTCCATAAAGCCTATGAGGGAAGACGGGGTTATCCGTCCTTTAATTGAGGTTAAAAGAGAAGATATTGAAGAATATCTTAAACTTAAAAATCAAAGTTATGTTACGGATGAAACAAATCTTGAAACAAACTATTTAAGAAATAAGGTAAGGCTTGAACTTATACCTTATTTAAAAGAAAATTTCTCTTTAAAAGAAGAAAATATTATAAACACGGTTGAACTTTTAAAAAAGGACAGTGAATATATTACATCTTTGGCAAATAAAGTATTAAATCAAGGGGTTATAAAGGATAAAGAGGTTATATATGATATAAACTTACTTAATTCTTTGGAAGATGCAGTTTTGTCAAGAGTAATAAGGCTTACTATAAAAAAACTTTTTGATATCGACCTTTTAAAAGTTCAGACTGACAGTGCCATAGCACTTATAAGAAATAAAAATACAGGCAAAGAAATTTCATTTAAAAATGAAGTTATTATAAAAATAAGTTATGATAAAGTTATAATAACTAAAAGAAAAGAACCTTATAAAGACTATTTATATAATTTATCTTTGGGGGATAATTATATAAAGGAAGCAAAAGTGATACTTAATTTATCTTCGGGCGAAAAAAGGGGTAAAAATTCGGTTTTAGTATCGGATATTTCAAATCTTAATGTAAGAAACAGAAAACCCGGGGATAAAGTATATATAAAAAAGGTAGGCCATAAAAAAGTTCAGGATTTATTTACTGATAAAAAAGTACCTAAGTACGAAAGGGATATTTATCCGATAGTTACAGACGACAAAGGCATTTTATGGATACCTGGGATATTTAAAAGGGAAAGCGACGAAAGAGGATACTTACTTGAAATAAGGAGAATGGGAAATGAAGAATAACGATGTTGAAAAAATTCTTATCACAGAAAGTGAATTAAAAGAAAGAATAATAGAATTGGGGAAAGAAATATCTATTGACTATAAGGGGAAAGATATTCTGGCGATAGGTATACTTAAAGGCTCGGTTATATTTATGGCTGACCTTATAAGAAATATAGAAAGCAATGTTTCTATTGATTTTATGATTGTTTCAAGTTATGGCAACTCTTCTACAACCTGTGGAAAAATCACTATTAAAAAAGACCTTGACACTGATATAAAAGGAAAACATGTACTTATAGTGGAAGATATTATTGATTCAGGAGTTACTCTTTCAAAACTTAAAGAAGAGTTATTAAAAAGAGAACCTGAAAGTCTTAAAATCTGCACTCTTTTAAATAAACCTGAAAGAAGAACAGCAGAAATTGATGTTGATTACATAGGTTTTGATACACCGAATGAATTTATCATAGGCTATGGTCTTGACTATGCAGAAAAATACAGAGAACTTCCGTATATCGGAGTTTTAAAAAGAGAAATCTACGAATAAAATAAAAAAATCATATACTGTAAAAAGCCTTATTTATAGGGTTTTTTGCGTATTCTTGATAATCATATACAACTTAAATAGGAGGCTTAAAATTGAAAAAACGCATTAAAGAAATTGCATTTTATCTGCTTCTTGCTTCTATTTTTATAGCGATTATTACTTTAACAATGCCGGAAAAAACGGAGGTTATACCATATTCGCAACTTATCTCAGATGTAAGAGCAGGGAAAGTAAAAGAAATATCAGTATTGGAAAATACAGCAACAGTACTTTATCGTGACACAGATAAGGTAGCAGAGGTTTCTATTCCTGGATATGCAGTACTAAGAATGGATATAGAGCCTGTAATTAACGAACAGGTTTCAACAGGCCAGTTAAAAATCGATATTGAAAAACCTGCCGAAATGCCTTGGTGGCTGTCATTTTTACCTACATTTTTTATAATAGCAACAATTATTATCTTCTGGTCAATTTTTATGCGTCAATCACAAGGTGGCGGAAAGATAATGAATTTTGGCAAAAGCCGTGCGAAATCGGTTAACGGAGAAAATGTATCGGTTACATTTAATGATGTTGCAGGGGTGGATGAAGAAAAAGAAGACCTTGCAGAAATTGTTGACTTTTTAAAAGACCCTAAGAAATTTACCGATATCGGTGCAAGAGTGCCTAAGGGAGTGCTTCTTGTAGGCCCTCCAGGAACAGGTAAAACACTTCTTGCAAAGGCAGTTGCAGGGGAAGCAGGGGTTACCTTCTTCTCTATCAGTGGTTCTGACTTTGTTGAAATGTATGTCGGTGTGGGTGCTTCCAGAGTAAGAGATTTATTTGACCAGGCTAAAAAAGGCTCTCCTTGTATAATTTTTATTGACGAAATTGATGCAGTGGGAAGACATAGAGGCGCAGGTCTTGGCGGCGGACATGATGAAAGAGAACAGACTCTTAATCAGCTACTAGTTGAAATGGACGGTTTTACATCCAACACCAACATTATAGTTATTGCTGCTACTAACCGACCTGATATATTAGACCCAGCTCTTTTAAGACCTGGAAGATTTGACAGGCAGATAGTAGTAGGATACCCTGATATCGGCGGAAGAGAAGCCATTTTAAAGGTTCACGCAAGAAATAAAAAGTTTGAAGACGATATAGACTTATCAGTTATAGCAAAAACTACTCAGGGCTTTACAGGGGCAGATTTGGAAAATCTTCTTAACGAATCTGCACTTTTAGCAGCAAGAGATAACCGTACAAAAATAAGCAATAAAGATATGGCAGAAGCGATGATTAAAGTTATCGCAGGGCCTGAAAAGAAAACAAGAAAAAGAACAAAGAAAGACAGGGAACTTACTGCATATCACGAAGCAGGTCATGCTATTATCACAGCACTTATGCCTACGCAGGATAAAGTTCACCAGATTTCTATAATTCCTCGTGGAAGAGCAGGTGGATATACTTTATCTCTTCCTTCAAGTGATAAATCATACTCTTCAAAAACTGAAATGTTAGAAGAAATCAATTCACTTCTTGGTGGGCGTGTTGCTGAAAAACTTGTGCTTAACGATATAAGCACAGGAGCATCCAATGATATTCAAAGAGCAACAAAGATTGCAAAAGATATGGTTACCAAATACGGTATGAGCGAAAAACTCGGACCAATGGTATTCGGCACAGACAATGATGAAGTATTTATAGGAAAAGACTTCGGTCATACCAGAGATTATTCCGAACATATTGCGGCAATCATTGACGAAGAAATATCAAAAATTATTGATAACGCTTATAACATATGTATAAATCTTCTTAGCGAAAATATGGATAAACTTCATGAAGTTGCAAAGATTTTACTTGAAAAAGAAAAAATCGAAGCAGATGAATTTATGGAAATTTTCCCTTATGAAAAAGAAGAAGTTATATTTGAAGATGACCTCTTAAATGAAAAGACAAATGAAACTTCCAAAGAGATTATATCAGAGGAAGAAAGTCAGGACGAAGAATAAAAAAGGTAAGTTATGTTTGAAAACAGGTTAAACTATCATTTTAAAAATAAAAAATTGCTTCTTAATGCTCTTATGCATAAATCATATGTAAAAAAAGGCGCAACTTGTGATAATAACGAAAGGCTTGAATTTTTAGGAGATTCCGTTTTGGGCTTTACAGTTGCAGAGTATCTTTATAAAAACTATGCCTATCTTCCTGAAGGGGAACTTACTAAAATACGCTCGATAGTTGTATGTGAAGAAAGTTTATATAAAGTTGCCAAGAAAATAGGGCTTGGAGAAGAAATTTATCTTGGCAAAGGGGAAGAGAATACATCAGGAAGAAACCGTCCGTCTATTTTGTCAGATGCGATGGAGGCAGTGTTTGCTGCTATTTATTTAGACGGTGGGATAGACTCTGTAAAAGAAGTTATACTAAATCTTTTAAAAGAAGAAATTGAACTTGCTAAAAACGGAGCAGACTTAAAAGACTATAAAACACTTCTTCAGGAATTAACCCAGAAAAACGGTGTTGCCCCAAGTTATGTTCTTATAAAAGAAGAAGGGCCTGACCACGATAAAACATTTACATCAATGGTAGTATTAAACGGAGATAACCTTGGCGAAGGTGTCGGCAAAACAAAAAAAGAAGCGGAAAAACAAGCAGCAAAAATAGCATACCAAAAATTACAAAAAAAGGTATAAATAAGAAGATATTGGCATATAATCTGTTATGAAAATAAAAAAAACTTGACAAAAAGTTCTTTTTAGTGTAAAATAAGAACTCGTTGTTGTCAAAAAAATAATTAACAACAAATTTTTGGGAGGGAATATGAATAAGATAATAGGATATTTAAAATCCTGTTTCTCTTTAAAATCCTCAATAATCTGCAGTATTGCTTTAGTGTTTGCAATATCTGCAATTACACTTATGCTTAATCTTTGCAAATATGAAATTACAATAAGTGAAGACGGAAAGGTCAAACAAGCATTTGTATATTCAACAACTGTTGAGGATGCTTTGAAAGAAGCAGGAATCAAAGTCAGCGAATTCGACGAGCTTTCTTTGGACCGTAACGCGAACTTAAAAAAAGAAAAGAAAATCGAAATTATAAGAGCCAAGGAAGTTGCTCTTATGATTAACGGTAATGAAGAAAAAATCTTTACTACACTTCCGACAGTTTCGGATGTTTTAGACGCTTTATCCATTGAAATTGGCGAGGATAGTATACTTATTACTCCAGCCGATGAAAAAGTGGCAAACGGTTTAAAAATTGAAATTGCCAAAAAAGTGTATGAAGAAATAACAGAAACTGAGGTAATTCCTTTTTCAACTATCAAAAAAGCGAATTACAATATGGATTCAGGTAAAACCCGTGTTGCAAAAGCAGGGGTTGACGGTGAGAAAAAATCTACTTACCGTGTGTTAAAACATAACGGCGTTGTTTTAGAAAAGGAACTTATTTTAGAAACAGTTACTAAAAAACCTGTTGATAAGGTTGTAGAATACGGTGTTATCGCATCTGTGCCTACATCCCGTGGTGGCGATATAAGAGCCAAAAAGGTTATTGACTGTCGTGCTACTGCATACTGCTTAAAAGGCACAACAGCATCAGGAGTGCCATCTCAAAAAGGCGTTGTTGCTGTTGACCCGTCAGTTATACCACTTGGTACAAGACTTTATATAGAAGGTGCTGACGGAAGTTTCTCATATGGATATGCTGTGGCAGGTGATACCGGCGGAAGCATCAAAGGTAATAAGATAGACTTATTCTTTGATACAAGAAGCGAGTGCATCCAGTTCGGCGTTAAAAATGTTAAAGTTTATATACTTGAATAACAATTTAAAATCAGAAAGACCAGACAAAAAAAGTCTGGTCTTTTTAGTATTAAAATCAGAAGAAAAAAACTTTGTTTTCTTCTAAAAAAATACATAAAAAGATGTTTTATTTACTCTAACTTTTCTTGACATTTATTATATAATAGATTATAATAATTCTATATTAGTGTATATATTGGGTTGTTGTCTTTAAATTTTTTGACAATATATAAAAGAGGTAAAATATATGACTAAGAAAAAGAAAATTACATTATCGGTTTTATCGGTAATTTTAATCTTAATTACCGTCTTTGTATGGGCAAATTTTGATTTAATACTAATGGTAAAAGACGGGCTTACCCAGTCTTTGGATGATTTAAATAAAAAAATGGAAGATGTAGACAAAAAGCAGAAAGACGCATTGGAAAATGCGGGTAATGTAAATGTCCGCCCTCTTAATGAAGAGGAAAAAGAGGAATTTTCCAAAGGTAATTTAACCGAAGAAGAAGTAATTAAAATTATCACAGGTAAAACTACTATAGAAGAAGTTAAAACCAAGAATGAAAATACTGAGGGGCAAAAACCTCAGGATAAACAGGAAGTGCCTGGCGATAAAACCACTGATTCATCTTTGAATCAACCTTCAAAAGAAGATGCTCTCAGCGAGAGAATATCCGAACTTGTCGGTAAAGTATATGTTCTTGAAGCAAAGTTTAAAACTGAGCTTGGGGCATTGGAGCAGTGGGCAATAAATGAATATGTCTCTGTTAAAAGAGAGGATAGACCTGCAAAGAAAAAAGAACTTATAGCAATAGGTTTCCCAAAACTTGCAGCCCTCGAGAAGGAATGTGATATGGGTGTAAATTCCATATTGGAAGAGCTTACAAAAGTTTTAAAAGACGCAGGTCAGAATACTGATTTAGTAAAACAGATAAAAGAATCGTATGTTGAGAAAAAGCAACTTACCAAGTCATACTATATCAGTGAATATATGTAATGTTTTTAAATACACATAAAAGAAAGGGTGGATACTTTGAGTAAAACATTTAAAAAAATTATTTCAGCCGTATTAGTTCTTTCAATGGTATTAACATTATCTGCTATAAGTGTTAGTGCCAACGGATATCCAAGTGAAGAGTACTGGGCAACCGAAGCTCTTAATGCTGGTGTTAAGAACAATATACTTTACGGAAGAAACAACGGTGACCTTGATCCCGAAACTTATCTTACAAGAGCAGAAGCTGCTGCTATGATTGTAAGAGCATTCGGCGCAACCGTTAAAGCAGACATTTCAGGATATTCTGATATGGATAGTTCCAAATGGTATTATGATGAAATTTCCAAGGCTGTTCATATGGGAGTATTTGTAGGCTCAGGCGACGGGAAAATGAATCCTGACAGTTTTATTACAAGAGCAGAATTATTTACAGCTGTTGCAAGAGCATTAGTTCTTTCTTCAAACGATTATTCTTCATTGGATAAATTTAATGACAGTGCCAATGTAAGCGAATGGTCTAAAGAATTTTTATCTATTCTTGTTAAAAAAGGTTATGTTAACGGCGATAATTTAGGAAACCTTAATCCTAAAGCCAACATAAAAAGAGCAGAAATGGCTCAGTTTATGCATAACATTTTTAAAACCTATTTCTCTGAAAAAGGTACATACTCATCTGTTGAAAAAGACAGCGTAATGATTAACACCCCTGATGTTAACCTTTCTAATGTTATAATTGAAGGCGATTTAGTTATCGGGGACGGTGCAGGTTACGGAACAATTGAACTTACTAATGTTACAATTAAAGGAAGATTACTTGTAAGAGGTTCTAAAAAGGTTAAACTTGTCTATGTAACAGTTGGCGAAGATGTTGTTGTTAAGAATATAAATTCAAATGTTCACTTTGATAATTACAGAAGTGAAAATGTATTTAAAAATATAAATATTATTACTTCTGCTACATTTAAACCTACATCAGGCGGAGGAGGCGGCAGCACACCAACACCTCCAACACCACCGACTACTACACAGTATAATGTTAATTTCTATATGTATGATACAGACCTTGTAGATACTGTTTTAGTTGATGAAAACACAGCGTTTGGTGATAACTTACCTGTTTTAGCAGACAGTGATAAGATAGTTAACGAAGGTTATATTAAGAATACTGACATCTCTGATGTGTATACCGAAGAGTCCGTTCACGAAATTGAATTTGGATGGTGGTATAACCCAACTGGCGAAGAATGGTTACCGTTTGACGAAACTGTTGTAATCACACAGGATACAGATGTATATTACAAAGGTAAAAAAATATCAGTATGGGTAAGCGGTCCACAGGTTGGCGGATCTAACCAATTAAGTGTATGGTATGATAACGGTACAAGACTTTATGATTCTTTAAAAGACTTTGTATATATAGACGGAAACAGATTAGCAATCAATGCAGCAAGACTTGCTACAGATTATGATGATAAAGTTATAGATAAACTTAAAGAACTTAATATTATCGATAATAATAACAATATCTTAGACTTAAGTTTCTTACTAAGATTTTCACAGGTTTTAGGAGAAGCAAATGTTGAAGACTTTATTGTAGACAGTGCTAAAGAAATGTTTAGTACCGGTAGTAATGATGCTCTTAATGAAGGAATTGAAGACTTTATTTCAACAAATAAGCAAGGTATGAAAAACCTTCTTTCTGATGTTACTGTAAGCGCTACTGCAAAAGATTACATTGTAAATCTTGCAGAAACAAAATGGAGCGACTCTTTCTTAACTACAATCGGTTGCCCTGCACTTACAAAGGCTCAGTTTATTGATGCAGTAAGAAATAACACTTATGATGCGTATTCTAAGGTTATAAACTATCTTGTTGACCATAGTGATATTACCCCTGATTATATTGTAAATATTGCTGAATATGTTTCTCACGATAGCGACCTAAGAGATGCTGTTGTTGACGAAATTATAGAAGAAGTATATAGAGCAGACCTTGATTTACTTGTATCTCAGGTTATAAACAACGAACAGTTCAGTGTTACAAATAAAACTTTATTTGTTGCAGAAGGACTATATAATAAACTTTATGAAGATTATTCATATAATGATATACTTACTTTAATTCCACAGAAAGATAAGTTATTTAAAATATATCCTGAAAATAAATTTGAAGAAATCTATCAGGGTGCGTTTGACAATCTTGTAAGTCAGATTCCTACTACACTTGCTGACGGTCAGACTGCATGGATAGACTGTGGACTTAAATTTGTAATTCATCCTGTAGAAGATGTATACGCTCCGCTTTATAATTCATTTGTTACTATATTAAGCGGAAACATAGGCGATAGGTTATACTATGATGGAAATAAATATCTTCAGGAAATGGTTAAATTATTCAGCCCTGATGCGTTATTTGCAGGAAATCAGGACCAGTTAAGATCATTTGAAGAATATTATAATATAATGGTTAAACACACAATTTTAAGCGATGATTTAGTTAAATGGTATAAAGGCGAACTTTCTAAAGACGAAGTTGATGCACTTCTTCTTAACTATGAAGATGTGGTATTAAAATATATAAACATCCTTACTTCTTACTTAGAAGGATATGCTGATGGCAGCATCGACCCATCAAACAAGTATTTTAATGCTGCTATGGATATTATTAAATCAAGATTCGGAAGCATTTACAATAAAGTTCTTGACTGGTATTTAACAAGTCCTCTTAACAAAGAATATACATCAAGCGACTATGCACAGTTTAGAAATATTGTTAAAGAGTTATATGATGCAACAGATATTGAAACAGACGGAATATTTGATGATCCAAGAATAGATACTCTTCTTTCTAAACTTGATGGTTTCTTAGTTGAAGAAAATGCTTCTTATGTAGACTTTGCCGGTGCAACACATAATGGTGTTGATATTTACGGTGTAACTGTTAAAGGAATTACAGGCACATTTGCCGTTATAGGCGATGATATGTATGAACTTAAAGTTAAAGACATTACTATCACATTAGTAAGAGAAGTTACAGCATACTAATCAATAGTACACTTAATAAAACAAAAAAATCTCCGAAAATTTTTCGGAGATTTTTAATTTCCATCATTTACATAACTTAAATTTCATATTGATTTATTAGCTAAATTATGATACAATGATTTCATAAAAGATGAAATCAGCGATATAAATTCCTGACGGAATTTGCGATATGCCTTGCGGTGCGATATATCGCACGAACGAAGTGAGTATATCGCAAAAACAATGTTGCTTAAATTGTGCATTGATTTTAATATATAAAGGAGTAAGTTATGAAAAAAATATTATCATTAGTTTTGATTTTTGCAATGATGCTTTCATACGGCGTGGTTAATGCTAATGTGCCTCTTGCATCATATACCTTGACTTTTAATGATGTAGATGCAAATTCTGCTCAGGGCGAGGCTATTTTAAAATTAGTTGAAATGGGAATTTTAGCAGGGTATGGAGATGGTACATTTAGACCCGATAATTTTCTTACAAGAGCAGAACTATGTAAAATAATAAACCTTGCTTTTAACTATACCGAAAAAGCAGAAGAAGGCTTTAGTGATGTTAAGAGTGATGATTGGTTTTATGATTATGCCTTGGTTGCAAAGAAAGCAGGATATATTACAGGATATGAAGACGGAACATTCAGAGGAAATAATCAGCTTACAAGACAGGAAGCATGTGCGATTATTTCAAGAGTGGCAAACCTTAAGGATGTAACATTTACTGATAAAATTACAGATAAGGTTGATGAATGGGCAGTTTTATATGTAAACAAAGTTCTTGGCAATAAAATTATGTCTTTAGAAGCAAACGGAACTTTCCGTGCAACAGAAAAAATCACAAGGGGCGAACTTGTATCAGTTGTTTATGTAACAATAAATAATTCTACCAAACCTTCAACCCCATCTACACCTTCTACACCTACAACCCCATCTAGACCTTCTACACCTACAACCCCATCTAGACCTTCTACACCTACAACCCCATCTACACCATCTGCAAAGCCTAGCACAAAGCCTGAAATAGATGAAGACAAACAGGAAGAAATGGTAGACAACATTAAACTTTTAGTTGATGATATAGAAACAAATCTTAAGAGATTTACACCAGATGAAAAAGAAATTTTAAACATTATAAAAGATGCTATGGAAGATACTTTAAAAGATGCTAAAAAAGATATAGCAATATATGAAGAAAACTATGTAACAAAAACATATAAAAAAGATATAAATAATGCAAAGGCAAAATATGACGCTATGTCAGAAGTAGATAAAGGTGGGTTCAGAAACAGAATAATTACATATTTAAGTACTTATGTAATAGAAGAACTTTCAAACACACTTTTTGGTATGAGCATTGAAGATTTGATTGAAAGTCAGAAAGATTAATAAAATATAAAAACATTCAAGGATAAATTCCTTGAATGTTTTTTGTTTTTCTTAAGTTTTAGATTATAAGAAAAATACTCCTAAAATTCCTGCGCCGAGAATAAAAAATATAGGATGTAGTTTAATTTTTTTCATCAGTATAAAGATAATTATAAAAAGTATAATTTCTTTAAACTTAAAAAAGTTAAAGATGTTTTGTGCATTTAAATTAATTAAAGCAACTTTAACTATCTCATAGGTTGCAGCGCACAGAAGTCCGCATACTGCCGGGCGAAGACCGTCAAATGAATAGTTTACATATTTATTGCTTTTAAATTTATTAAGAATTGTTGAAATTATAAGTATAATAATTATAGAGGGTAGTATAAGACCAAGGGTTGATATAATACCACCTAAAATTCCTGATGCCGAAAAACCTGCATAGGTGGACATATTAACACCAATCGGTCCGGGGGTAGACTCTGATACTGCAATCATATCTATTAAGGTTGCCTTATCAAACCACGGATATTTTTCTGCTATATTGTACAGAAAAGGCAGGGTTGCAAGTCCGCCGCCGACAGCAAAAAGCCCTGTTTTAAAAAATTCTAAAAAGAGGGTTAAATATATCATTATTTTACCTCCTTTTTAATATTTGCTACAATTCCTGTAACTATTGCTGCTAACACGATAAATACAGGGGAAATATCTAAAAATACTATAAGTAAAAAGGACAAAATTGCTATAATAATTCCCAAATAGTCTTTTATGCCTTTTTTAATAAGACCTAAAACCGAAGAGATAACAAGGGCACACACTGCAACTCTTATTCCGCCAAAAGCGCTCTGCACATAGGATATAGATGTAAGGTTTTTTAGAAAAGAAGCTAGTATAAGTATTATTATAACAGATGGGAACACAACACCTAATGTAGCAAATATACCTCCCATAACACCCTTTACCTTATGACCGATAAATGTGGCAGTGTTAACTGCTATAATGCCCGGTGTACATTGACCGACAGCGTAATAATCAATAAGTTCTTCCTTTGTTGCCCACTTTTTATTATCAACTATTTCTCGCTCAAGAATGGGGAGCATTGCAAGTCCTCCTCCAAAAGTCATTATTCCTACTTTGAAAAAAGAGGCAAAAAGGGTAAATAACATTTTCATAAAATCATTCCTTTTTTTTAACCTTTAATATACTTATTCATATACTATAATAACAAATAAATTATAAAAATAAAACTATTATTTTTAATATTTGTGTAAATTGCTAAAATTTTAAAAAAGTGTTGACTTTATTCGATAAATTTAGTATTCTAATAGTAACAATTGAATTGATAAGTTCAGATGTTTATAAGAAAAGGGAGAGGTAAATCTATGTATTCCAAAGAAGTTGTTGTTCAAAATCAGATAGGGCTTCACGCAAGGCCTGCTACTTTTTTTATTCAGAAGGCTAATGAATATAAAGCATCTGTCTGGGTGGAAAAGGATGAAAGAAAAGTGAGCGCAAAAAGTTTACTTGGCGTTTTATCTTTAGGAATTACCAGAGGCACTAATATCACTATTATTGCTGAGGGTGCAGATGAAGAATTGGCTGTTAACGGTTTGGTTGCGCTTATTAATTCAAATTTTGGGGAATAAAATTTTATGGGGCTGTTTTTAACAGCCTTTTTTTATATAGTTATGATGAATGAGATTATTAAAGACAAATTAAAATCGCTTCCTGATAAGCCTGGCGTTTATTTAATGAAAGATAACCTTGGCAATATAATATATGTAGGGAAGGCTAAAATATTAAAAAACAGAGTGCGTCAATATTTTGTGAAGAATTCAAACCATAACAATAAAGTTTTAAAAATGGTAGAAAACATTTTTGATTTAAACTGGATTGTTACCGATTCTGAAATTGAGGCACTTATTTTAGAATGTAATCTTATAAAGAAATACCGTCCTAAATACAATATTTTATTAAAGGACGATAAAACCTATCCGTATATTAAAATAACTACTTCCGAAGATTACCCTCGAATTTTTATGACAAGAAGAATAGACTCAAAGGCTGATAAGTTTTTTGGCCCTTATGTAAGTGGAAGTTCCGTAAAATCTGTTATTGAACTTCTTTGTAAAACTTATAAAATACGCACCTGTTCTAAAGATTTATCTGGTAAATGTAAGGGAAGAGAATGTCTTAACTATCATATAGGTCAATGCTCTGCCCCTTGTGTAGGGTATATAGATAAAAAGGCATATTCTGAGGCAATCAAAGAAATCATAAGGTTTTTAGAGGGTAAAAAAAGCAATATATTAGAAAAACTTGAATCTGAAATGCTAAGTGCAAGTAATGATTTAAAGTTTGAACTTGCAGGGGAGTTAAGGGACAGGATAAACCACGTTAAAGCCATTATGGAAAAACAGAAAATTTCTGCTCCTAAAAACTCGGATATTGATATAATAGGAATTGACTCTGATGATGTAAATACCTGTATAACTCTTCTTTTTGTAAGAAACGGTAAAATGTTAGGAAGTATAAATCACTTTTTTGATGTATCGGATGACAAAAACGAGGTTTTAGAAGAATTTATAAAACAGTATTACGGGGAAGATGCATTTATCCCCAAAGAAGTTATTATACCTTATGAACTAAGCGAATCAGAACTTCTTAAAGAATTTCTTTCAAATAAAAAAGGGTCAAATGTAGTTTTATATAAAGCAAAAAGAGGAAATAAAAAGGAACTTTTAAATCTTGCAAATTCCAATGCAAAAGAAGGGCTAAAACAGAAAAAAAGCAGTATTTTTGCAAACGGGCTAAAGGAATTAAAAGAAGTCTTATCTTTAGATGAAATGCCAAAAAGAGTAGAAGTATATGATATATCCAACACAGGAGGACAGGATATTGTAGGGTTTATGACGGTTTTTTATGACGGTAAGCCAAAAAAGGATGAATACAGAAAATTTAAAATAAAGTATACCGAAAATCAGGATGATTATCTTTCTATGTATGAGGTTATATACAGAAGACTTATGCATTACTTAGAGGACTTAATTAAACTTGAAAATGGCGAAAGCAGGGATAAATTAAAGTTTATAAATCTTCCTGATCTTATATTTGTTGACGGTGGGATAAATCATGTTAAGGTTGGCAAAAGGGCAGTAGATGCATCAGGCTTAAATGTTAGTGTTTTCGGCCTTGTTAAAGACAGTAAACATAAAACCAAAGATATATGTGATGACGAAAAAGAATATGGAGTTAAAAGGTACCAAGGTGCATTTAACCTCGTTTCCAGAATGCAGGAGGAAACTCATAATCAGGCAGTAAAATTCCACCACCACCTAAGAACTAATAACTTAATTAAATCTGAACTTTTTAGAATAGACGGTGTGGGGGAAAAAACAAGAGAAAAACTCTTTGCACATTTTAAAACTATCGATAATATAAAAAATGCAACCATTGATGAACTAAAAGTTATAGTAAACAAAAATCTCGCAGAAAAAATATATAACTTTTATCATACAACTTAACTTAAAAGAGTATTAAGAAATAAATTTCTTAATACTCTTTTTTATTGTAGAGAAACACAACAAGGTTCTTAGAAAAACTCAAACTTTAAGTTCGATAGTTTTTCGTGAGGTTCTTATAGTGCAGTACTACTGCACTATGCAATATCACTTTGCAAGTATGCTTTGATTTTGCAGTCTTAATCTGTCTGCTATCATTGCAATAAATTCAGAGTTTGTAGGTTTGCCTTTATTTGACTGAACGGTGTAGCCGAATATTTTATTTAAAGTTTCTTCTTCCCCTCTGTTCCAGGCAACTTCAATAGCGTGTCTTATCGCTCTTTCAACTCTTGGAGGAGTTGTGTTATATGCTTTTGCAACTTCAGGATAAAGTTCCTTTGTAACAGAATTTATAATATCTTCATCAATAATCGTTTTCTTAATTGCGCATCTTAAATATTTATATCCTTTAATATGAGCAGGAATTCCTATTTTGTGAATAATTGAGGTAACCTTATTTTCAATAATATCTTCAATATTATTTGTAATGTACGAATTTTCGTCAACTACATCTTTATTGACAGTGAAAATACTGTTGTCTTCTATATCGTCGGTAAGTTTTTTGATAATTTTTATAAGATTTGATAAATTGCAGGGTTTTGCAATAAAATAATTTGCACCAAACTCCATACATTGTCTTATAATTTTATCCGTGGTAATAGCAGATGCAACAATTATCATAGGCATTTTTCTTAAACTTAAATTCGATAATTCTTCTAATATTTCAATACCGTCTTTAAACGGAAGAATTAAATCACATATCACAATATCAGGCTGAATGTTTTTAATGGTATCTATAACATCTCGTCCGTCAGTTATATGACGGATAAGTTCCACATCATTTTCCTTTTCCAATGCTTTTTCAAGTTGCTCCTTAAAGGTAATACTGTCATCTGCAAGTAATATCTTGATTTTCTTGTTCATTTTAATTTCTCCTTTTTAATAGTATTTATTGGATGTATTTCCATTATATACCAATTTTTTCGGGAAATCAAGAGAAATTTTACAAAAATGGAAAAAAATAGAAATTATTATTATAATCGTTGAAATTTTTGGATATTTGGTGTAAAATAGAAAAGTGTTTACAGATTGTTAATAAATATTACATACTATTATCACATAATGATATTAGTATAAACTGTGATAAAGTATCTTGGGAGGCTATCTTAAATGAAAATATCAAAAATTACTGACATTAA
Organism: Clostridia bacterium; assembly: GCA_017554615.1. Classification (NCBI taxonomy): domain Bacteria; kingdom Bacillati; phylum Bacillota; class Clostridia; species Clostridia bacterium. The sequence continues at coordinate 47,859 of JAFZHY010000023.1, read as the reverse complement.
AGAATATTTTAAATCTTTATTTAATAAAATCAAGTCTTTGGAAAATAAGAAGTTAAAAAAGATTATTTTAATTGTTCTTATAGCATTAATAGTTATAGGCGGGTTTACTACATATGCATTTTTAAAGAAAAGCAAAGAAGCGCAAGGTGCTATTAATACTGCTACGGCAAGAATAGGAAATGTAAGATATGTTATAAGTGCATCGGGTACAGTTGAGCCTAAAAACTTATACAAGGTTGTATCTTCTGTAAGAGGAGATGTAATTAGTGATACATTTGAAGTGGGCGATGTAGTAGAAAAGGGAGAAATTCTTTACGAACTTGACAAGGAAGATTTTTCAGACACGCTTGAAAAAGCAGAACTTTCTATGGAAAAAACAAGAGACTCTTATAATAACACAATGGACTCAGTTTCTGATTTAAATGTTAAAGCGCCTATTTCAGGCGTAATTTCCAATATGTATGTTAAAAAAGGGGACAGCGTGTCAAACGGAGCAAAGATATGCGATATAATAGATAAATCAAAAATGGTGCTTACCATACCTTTTAATATGGCAGACATAAAAGATATATATGTTGGAAATAATGCAGAAGTTATACTTTCTGATTCATTTTATAGATTAGATGGTATCGTTACAAGGGTTTCATCAGGTTCTCTTATAAATGAAATGGGTGTTGCAGTATCATATGTTGATATTGAAGTTAATAACCCAGGTGGAATTACTCCATCTCATAAAGCCACAGCAGTAATAAATTCTATCGGATGTAACAGCGAGGGAACTTTTGATTATTATAATAAAAAAACTGTTACTGCAAAAACCTCAGGAGATGTTAAAAACATAAATTTTGATTTAGGCGATAATGTTACATATAACAGTACAATATTAGTACTTGAAAGCGATACAGTTGATGACAATATAAAAAATGCTAACAGAAGTTTAAGAGAAGCACAGATATCTCTAGATAATACATATGAACAACTTGAAGATTACACAATTAAATCAAAAATTGACGGTACAGTTATCGAAAAAACCATAAAAGCAGGGGACACTCTTGATAATACCAACGGTAATACTACTATGTGCGTAATAGCAGATATGTCAATAATAAGTTTTACAATAAATGTAGACGAACTTGATGTTGACAAAATTAAGCTTAACCAAAAAGTTGATATTACAGCCGATGCACTCCCAGGAAGAAGATTTGAGGGGCATGTTAACAGTATCAACATAAACGGTACAACTGCAAACGGTGTTACTACCTATCCTGTTGAGGTTATAGTGGATAACCCTGACGGAATGCTTCCTCAGATGAATGTTAATGCCGAAATTGTTATAGAAGAGAAAATAAATGTTTTAACCGTACCTGTATCTTCTGTTATGAGAGGCAATTTGGTATATGTTAAAGAAGAAGATGCCAAAAAGCATGAGAACAATAATGAAAAATCAAATGCACAAACTGATAGCAGTAAAGATAGGGGAACAAGTGATACAAAGGCCAAATCTGGCATGATGAATTTACAAGATGTGCCTGAAGGGTTTGTTCCTGTAAGAGTTGTAACAGGCTTAAATGATGAAAATAATATAGAAATTATAAGCGGACTTAATGAGGGGGATACAGTTTATGTTAAATCTGCCCCATCTGGTATGACTAATATACTTGGCATTCACGGAATGGGTGGTATGTCAGGCGGCATGGGTGGTATGTCAGGCGGCATGGGAGGAGCAAACCGTACATTCCCATCAGGCGCCGGTCAAAGAAATTAAGGGAAGGACAGATAATCTTGATAAGATTAGTTGATATATATAAAATATATGAAAGCGGAGAAGATAAAATCCATGCCCTTGACGGAATTAACCTACATATAAAACAGGGCGAGTTTACTGCTATTGTAGGGCAGTCAGGAAGTGGGAAATCTACTGCGATGAATATTATAGGTTGCCTTGATGTTCCTACAAGCGGGGAATATTATCTACTTGGAAAAGATGTAAGCCGTCTTAATGAAGATGAACTTGCAAATATAAGAAATAAAACCTTAGGCTTTATCTTTCAGCAGTATAATCTCATTCCTAAACTTAATTTACTTGAAAATGTTGAACTTCCTTTGGTATACAGGGGAATTCATAAAGATAAAAGAAGAGAAATGGCATTAAAGTCGTTAGAAAGAGTTGGACTTTTAGGAAGAGAAAAGTATTATCCGTCGCAACTTTCAGGCGGACAGCAACAAAGAGTTTCTATTGCCAGAGCACTTGCAGGGGAGCCATCAGTTATCCTTGCAGACGAGCCGACAGGTGCGCTTGATTCAAAAACAGGCAGAGAAGTTTTAGACTTTTTAAAGGAACTTCATAAAGAGGGTAACACTGTTGTTCTTATTACCCATGATAACAGTATTGCCAATGAGTGTAACCGAATAGTAAGGTTACAGGACGGTAAGATTATAGCCGATAATATATTAAGGTAAGAAAGGTAAAAGGCAGGATGAATTTTAAACAATCTTTTATTTTAGCAATAAAAAGCCTTATGGCAAGTAAAATGCGTTCATTTCTTACTATGCTGGGTATAATCATAGGTGTTGCATCGGTTATTATCTTAGTAAGCGTTGTAGAGGGAATGACCAATGAAATAAAAAACACTTTTGAGAGTATGGGCACAAATCTTATAACAGTTTCAGTAAGAGGAAGAGGCTCGTCAAGAACTGTATCAGCAGATGAAATGATAGAATTTGCTTTTGAAAACAGTGATGTTTACTTAGGCTGTTCTCCCAATGTTCAGTTTTCTCAGACAGTTAAAGTTGACAGCGAAAATCTTACAACCCCTGTAATCGGTGTAAGTGAACAGTATAAGGATATAAGAAATGTTGAAGTATCCGAGGGAAGATTTATTGAATATATTGATGTTGAGAAAAAACAGAAGGTGTGCGTTGTCGGTACATATATAGTAAAGGAACTCTTTAACGGGCAGTCGCCGCTTATGAGCAACATAAAAATAGGCAACGATATTTATAAGATAGTCGGAGTACTTGAAGAAAAAGCAGACAGTAAGGAAAACAGCGACGATCATAAGATAATTATTCCATACACCAATGCTTCAAGAATGGCAATGACATCTACTTTTTATTTTAGCGCCAACGGGGAAGATAATGTTCAAAAGGCTATTTCAACTTTGCAGAATTTCTTATATAAGAAGTTTTCCAACACTAATGCATATACAGTATCCTCTATGGATGAAATGGTTGATATGTTAGATGAGGTTACAGGCAAGATGACCTTAATGCTCTTTTGCATAGCAGGTATTTCTCTTTTAGTAGGGGGTATAGGTATTATGAATATAATGTTAGTATCAGTTACCGAAAGAACAAGGGAAATAGGAATTAGAAAATCGCTCGGTGCGATGCATAAGGATATAATGAGCCAGTTCGTAGTAGAAGCGGCAACCTCAAGCGTTATGGGTGGAATTATTGGAATTATACTCGGGGCAATACTTGCATACTTTGCAGGAAGACTGCTTAATTTGACTGTTGTGCCATCCTTTAGTGCAGTTGCTATTGCGTTTTCGGTATCAGCCATAATCGGTATAGCGTTTGGATATTTTCCTGCTAAAAAGGCGGCAAGGTTAAATCCTATTGACGCACTAAGGCACGATTAAATTTTTAGGGAGGGAAGAAAAAGATGAAAAGAATACTGTGTTTTATGTTAGTAGTAAGTATGTTTTTACCATTAGGCCTATTAAAAGTTTCGGCTAAAGAATATACGCCTTATGATATGGCAGACTTTCTTAACAAACTTGATATTATACATGGAGATGCTTCAAAAGGAGGAGATTATGACCTTGATTCTAATCTTACCCGTGCGCAGTTTGCTAAAATTGTAGTAGCATCATCTAATTATAAAAACAGCGTTCCGATAGGAACAAATACATCTCCTTTTGCCGATGTTCCACGCACACATTGGGCAGCAGGGTATATAAAGGTTGCAGCGACAAACAGGCTGGTAACAGGATATCCTGATTCAACATTTCGCCCTGACTCTTATGTGCTTATGGAAGAAGCTGTAACTATTGCCTTAAAACTTATGGGCTATACAAGCGAAGATTTCGGCTCAGAATGGCCATATGGGCAGATAGGCCTTGCAACAAATATTGGAATTTTGGATAATGTAGATGCAAAGGTTGGAGAGCATCTTACAAGAAAAGATGCCATAACTATCATTTATAATACCTTAAATGAAGAGGGAAAAAACGGAACCACTTATATTGAAACATTAGGATATAAACTGATAGAAGATGTTGTACTTGTTTCTTCATACTATCAGGATGCAAGTATTAAAAAAGATACTGTTGTAACATCTTTGGGAACTTTTAATGTAAAAGATAATTTTGATTTTTCTAATATAGAAAGCCAGGGAGATATAATAGTAAAAAACAATAAAGACCTTGTAGGCTTTTTTGCTGACAATAAAAACGAAGAGGTTTATGCAGTAGCAGGTGTACTTAGCGACGATATAATTGTAAATAAAAACGGAAGAAATGAAATTATTAACTTAAGTGATGATGTTATTACATATTATAAAAACAATCAGTCAACATACAGCGCAGTTTTACCTAAAATAACTGTGGGAAACAGTATAAAGGTAATAAAAGACAGTAGTGGGCAGATAAGATATATATTTGTTGATGATGAAGATTTAAAAGGGCCAATCAGAGTATCAGGCGTAAGTATCTTTGCTACCTTACCTGTTAATATTGACAGTGCGACTATATTAAAGGGTGGAAACAAGGTAAATAAAAACGATATAAATATAAACGATATTATCTATTATTCTAAAAATCTTAATACAATCTGGGCATATTCAGAAAAAAGAACAGGTATATTTGAAGAGGCAATTCCAAATCAGGAAACTCCGTCTTCTGTTAAAATTTCAGGTGTAACCTATGAAATAGAGGGAATAGATGCGTATACAAAATTCTCTTCTTTGGGCACTTTAAAGTTAGGTCAGGCAGTTACAGTGCTTCTTGGAAAGGACGGGAAAATAGCCGATATCCTGTCAGGCGGAGCTTCTTTTGAGACAATTTATGCATACGCTCTGTCTTCTGGCTTAAAAGAATACACTGTAAATAATGAAAAGTATACTTCTTATTATATAAGCGTTGCCACACCGGACGGAAACACTTATGAATTTGAAACCAGTAAAACATATGACAGTCTAAGAGGAAAAGTTGTAAAACTTACATTTAAAGACGAGATTGCAACTGCTCAGGCAGTAAATTACGGTGGGGCGTCAGGTTTATTTAACTATCAGTCAGGATATTTTGGCAATTTAAAAATTGCTCCTGATATTTCAATTATTGATGTTAAGGATACTAAAGTATCCGAAAACGGAGAGTATTTAAAAATTTACCCTCCAAGACTTGACGGTGTTACAATAAAAGAGAGCGATGTGTTATATTGCGGTAAAAATGAAAAGGGAGAAATTTCATCTTTAATATTAAAAGATGTAACAGGCGACCTTTACAAATACGGTATGATAATTTCTGCATCCGAAATAGGAGGAACACGCTACCTTGTAGACGGTGTGGAAAAATCAACAGGCACATACTTTACATTTAATGCCAAAACATTTGGAAAATTTGATATAAGAAATAATCAACTTGAAGGCATTTATGCAATGTCATCAGTTGATAATGTAGAAGAACTTTCCTATGGATATTTGTACGACTCAAAAGGGGTAAAACATACTATATCCGATAATGTTACTGTATATACAGTAAATTCTTCTTTTGATTATGTTCTTTCAACCTTAACAGAGGCAGTAACCAATTTCTCAAAATACAGAGTTCAGGCTTTCTATGACGCATCTGACAGTTCTGGTGGAAGAGTACGAATAATTATTTTAAGATAATGGGAGGTTTTGCGGTCTGCGACCGCAACGATATAAATTCCTGCGGAATTTGCGATATACCTTTCGGTGCGATATATTACTTCGTAATGCGATATATTTTTGAATATTCTCGCCATAGGCGAGATATGTCAAAAATGAAAAGGAATTTATAGCATATCGCAACGGAATGAAATGGAGTTATATCGCATTTGAGAGGAGCGAAAATATATCGCACGAACGAAGTGAGTATATCGCTAAATTGATTAGCATCTAAATTATGCAGTTTTTATAAAATTACATGTGAAATTATAGGTTGACATTATCCTACAATTTGTATATAATACAAATTGTAGGATATATTTATTGTATAAAAAATAGGAGGTAATTATGAATATAAATACTGAAACCATTACAACAATGACAGAAGCAAATCAAAATTTTTCGAAGGTTGCTAAAGTTGCGGAAAATAATGGTCAAGCGGTTATATTTAAAAACAACAAACCCAAATTTTTGCTTATTGATATAGATTCAAATTCTTATTTTGATATTACCGACGATGAGAAAATTGATGTAGCTGCAAAGAGAATTATGAATAGATTCAAACCTGCCTTTGAGGAGTTGGCTAAATGATTAAGTTGAGTAAAGAAAAGGTTTTGCTTTTGCATCAATTAATAGCAGAAGAAACGGGAGGCAGTGTTGGCGTAAGGGATATTGGACTTTTAGAAAGTGCTCTTAACAATGCCTATGTTACATTCAGCGGAGAAGAACTATATAAAACAAAAGAGGAAAAAGCAGCAAGTCTTGGTTTTTCTTTAATATCTAATCATGCTTTTGTCGATGGAAATAAGAGAATAGGTGTATATGTTATGCTCACATTTCTGGAAGCAGAGGGTATAAAAATGAATTGCACTAATGCAGATGTGGTTGACTTTGGTCTATCAGTTGCATCAGGTAATATGAAATATGATCATATTTTAGAATGGATAAATAAATTCAAAAGATGATTTTTTGTCCCTTATATCCATTATAAGAAATTTGCTGTTTTTGGCAAATATAACAAAGACGCACTTCTTTAAGAAAGTGCGTCTTTATATGTTGAACAAAGATAAAGTTTTTTAAATTTCAGGTACTAAGTAGTTTGCACTCTTTAGTGCTTCTTCTATTTTGTCTAAAATTTCCTGTGAGTCGGCTTTTACGGTGTGATAATGGTATCCGTCTGTAATATGCATAAGTTCGGATGATTTTCCGCTTTTTATAAGGTCCATATATTTATCTATCCCTGTATGAGAAAATAAATTAAGGTCAGCCTTTACTTTACCATATACTTTATGCCATACAAATACATCTGAAACTATTCCACCACAATTTACAATAAGGGTAAGTTCATCCTTTGTTTTATCGCTTTGATGCCTTACTTTAAAAACGCGTTCAGGAAGTGGACTTTTATTTATAATATACCCCTTATTTGTGGCAATAATATCATACCCCGAAGCCTTTAGCATTGCAATATCAGAAACTATAATCTGCCTTGAGCAGTTTAGTTTTTTAGCAAGTTCACTGCCTGATATGGCATATTTCTTAGAAGTTAAAATTGCAAAAAGCTGTTTTCTTCTTTCATCGGCTTTCACAAATATATCCTCCTATATAGCATGTAAATTTTTTAAGGATAAGTCAAGAATCGGAGCAGAGTGGGTTAGAGCACCACTTGAAATATAGTCTACTCCAATATCTAAAAGAAGTTTTATATTTTCTTTGGTAACATTACCACTGCATTCGGTTTCTGCTCTTCCTTTAGCCATTTTAACTGCTTCTTTCATATCCTCGACACTCATATTATCAAGCATTACAATATCTGCACCTGCATCAAGTGCTTCTTTTAACATATCAAGGTTTTCAACCTCAATTTCTATTTTTCTTACAAAAGGAGCATATTCTTTTGCCATTTTAACAGCATTTGCAACGCTTCCCGCAGCGCCGATATGGTTATCTTTTAAAAGTATACCGTCGCTTAAATTATATCTGTGGTTATTTCCTCCACCTGCTTTAACAGCGTATTTTTCAAAAATTCTCATATTAGGAGTGGTTTTTCTTGTGTCTAAAAGTTTTGTTTTTGACCCTTCCAAAAGAGTTACAATTTCTTTAGTATAGGTTGCAATACCACTCATTCTTTGAAGATAGTTAAGAGCAGTTCTTTCTCCTGATAAAAGAACTCTTATATCTCCTTTAATAATACCTATTAAATCTTTAGGTTTTACTAAATCTCCGTCTTTAAAGAAAAATTCAAATTCTGTGTTTTTATCAAGAAGTTCAAAAACTCTTTTAAATACATCAAGTCCTGCAATTACACCCTCCTGTTTTGCAATAAGTTCTACCTGTCCTTTCTGATAGTGGGGCATAACAGAATTTGTTGTAATATCTTCGCTGGTTATATCTTCTTTTAATGCGTTTAATATAAGGTCGTCTGCATTTAGTAACATAGTGATACTGTTCATATAAATTTCTCCTTTTTAAATCTCATTTTTTATTATCTTTTCATATTCTTCTTTATAGTTATCGTAATCTTTAATGTTAATTTCAAATTTCTTATTCTCAATTTTTTGATAGTTATTATTTATATGGGTTGCCGCTCTTTTTGCAAATACCAAACTTTCTAACAGAGAATTACTTGCAAGTCGGTTTTTACCGTGAACATTGTTACATGCTGTTTCTCCTGCTGCATATAACCTTTTATTTAAGGTGCAACCGTCAAGGTCTATTTCTATTCCACCCATATAATAATGCTGGGCAGGAACAACAGGAATTTTATCTTCTGGTAAATTTATGCCCCTTTCTTTGCAGTAATAGTAAATATTAGGAAAGTGGTTTATAATTTCTTCCTTTTCTATATTTTCTAAAGAAAGCCACATAAAATCTTTCTTTTCTTTTTCCATTTCCTTAAATATAGCATCTGCCACAACATCCCTTGGCAGAAGTTCATCAACAAATCTTTCTCCTTTATGGTTATATAAAAGTGCGCCCTCTCCACGCACCGATTCGGATATTAAAAAACTTCTTTCCTTTTTATCAGTATAAAAAGTGGTAGGATGAATCTGGATATAGTCAACATTTTTAAGAGGAATATTATGCTTATAACATATTGCAAGAGAATCTCCCGTAAGGTGAGGGAAATTGGTTGAATGGGTAAAAAGCCCTCCGATACCTCCTGTTGCAAGAATGGTATAATCAGCATATATTATGTAAAAATTCATATCTAAATCGTGGCATACTATACCGTAACAAGTGTTATCCTCTGTTAATATATCAACCATTGTATAGTATTCCAAAAGTGTTATATTATCTCTTTTTTCAACTTCTGATAAAAGGGAAGAGGTTATTTCTTTCCCCGTTTCGTCTTTATGATAAAGAATACGCGGCTTAGAATGTGCACCCTCTTTGGTATACTCGAAATTACCATCTTTATCTTTATTAAATCTTACACCGTATTTTTCAAGGTCATTTATTATATCAACTGATGAGTTAATCATAGTTGTAACAGACTGAGGACTGTTTTCGAAATGTCCTGCCTTTAGTGTATCTTCATAAAAACTTTCAAAATCATTTTCATCTTTTTTAACGCAGATTCCACCTTGCGCAAGGAAAGAATCGCTCTCTTCTTTTTTTGTTTTAGATAAAATTATTATTTTTTTATCTTTTTTAAGGTTAAGAGAAGCGTACAGACCGCTTACTCCGCATCCTGCTATTACAATGTCGGTATAAATTTCTTTAATCATAACTTAACTTTTAATTCTTTCTTTCAAGCATTCTGTCAAGAGGCAGTAATGCATCCAATATGTCTTCTTTATTTAAAACTACTTCGTTTTCTTCATTTTTAAGCACATTTAATATTTTATTAAGTGTGTTAAGTTTCATATCTTTGCATATAGGCGCAGGGTCTGTAAAATAAAATTCCTTTTCAGGATTATTCTTCTTTAACTGATATAAAACTCCCACTTCGGTAAGAATGATATATTTATTACAAGAATCACTATTTGCATAGTTTATAATATCTAAAGTGCTTCCCAAAAAGTCTGCCATTTTGCATACATCATCATTACACTCAGGATGGGCAAGTATTTTAGCATCAGGGTATAGGGCCTTTAGTTTTTTAACCTCATCTACGCTTATCTTTTCGTGGATAGGGCAGTAACCGTCATTTAATATGATATTTTTATCCTTGATATTATCTTTAACAAATCTTCCTAAATTTTTATCAGGAATAAAAAATATGTTTTTATTAGGAAGTTTTTTTACAATATCAAGAGCATTGGAAGAGGTTACACAAACATCACTTAGTTTTTTTAAAGAAGCAGTTGAATTTATATAGCATACAACTGCAAGGTCTTTGTATTCTTCTCTTAGTTTTTTAATTTTTTCTTTACTTACCATATGAGCCATAGGGCAGTCAGCAGTAATATCAGGCATAAGCACCTTTTTAGACGGGTTTATTATTTTGGCACTCTCGCCCATAAATAAAACTCCGCAAAATACTATTATCTCACTGTCAGTTTCCTTTGCAATTTTTGCAAGATAGAAAGAATCTCCTACATAATCTGCTATTTCCTGCACTTCTTTTGGCGCATAAAAATGAGCAAGAATTATGGCGTTTTTTTCTTTTTTTATTTTATTGATATCGTAAATTATCTGATCCATTCTCCCTAAATCCCTTTGTTTTTCAAATTTATATACAGTGTATAGTATAACAAAGTTGTTTACAACTGTCAAGTCAGGTGTAAAGTTTTAGTGTAAAAAAATATAATAAAAAAAATAAATTATGGAATACTATGGAAAGATAAAAAAATTTTAGGAAGTGTTTCTTTATGGAATTTATAAAAATTTTATTAACCTCTTTGTTATCGGTGGTTTCTTTATTTGTTATGGCAAAAATTATGGGACATAAACAAATGGCTGAACTTGATTTTTTTGATTATATCAGTGGTATTACTATTGGTTCAATAGCAGCAGAACTTGCCATAGATTCAGAAATGTTTTGGAAACCTCTTCTTGCTATTATAATATACGGAGTGGTATCGATAGGACTTTCATGGATTACACTAAGATTTCCCAAAAGCAGAAAGTTTATTAACGGAACGCCTACTATTATTATGGATAACGGGAAATTATACAGAAAGAATATGAAAAAAGCCAAATTAGAATTAAGCGAATTTATGGTAATGTTAAGACAGGAGGGATATTTTAATTTAAATGATATAAATACAGCAGTATTTGAACATAACGGGCATCTTACCATACTGCCAAAAAGCAGTAAAAGACCTATTACACCCGAGGATATGAATATATCCGTTAAACAAGAGGAAATTAACACCGAAATAATTATGGACGGACAAATTATGCATGAAAATTTAAAACGCCTAGGGTTTAATATAGAATGGTTAGAAAAACAGTTAAAAGACCAGAGATTTAAAAGCGCAAAAGAAATTTATCTTGGAATATGCGATAAGGATAACAATGTAACCTTTTTTCCTTTTAATTAGCAGATGAATTATTATTTTTTTCAAATGCTTTATGTGTTGCAATAGTTGCTAAAGTATCCCCTAGCTGCACAAGAACTGCTGCCAGATAGGTTAATTCCTCTTCGCTTAGTTTACAAGACAGAGAATTTGCAAGAGTTGTTATAAAGGTTGTTAATGTGCAGGAATTCATATTATCACTCTCTTTTTAAAAATCTTCTTACAATTATTTTATGAATTTATTATAAATGTGTCATAGCATATAAAAAAAGTTGACACTATATTAAGAATTATATATAATAAAAGTATAAAAATTAAGGAAGTAATTTAAGTGGAGCCAAAAGATTATATTGTTACAAAAATTGAGGGCGAATATGCCTATTTAAAAGACGAAGAGGGTAATGAGATATTTATTGCGATGGCGCTTTTACCGCCTAATACTGATGTAGGAAGTAAACTCCATTACGAAATGTTCTCATATACTTTAATATAACCTGCGATAAAGGAGGCACTTAAAATATGAATGATTTTATATTAGCATGTGCAACAACTGCAGATATGCCAAAGGCTTTTTTTAAGGAAAGAGATATTAAATATTTATATTTTCATTTCCTTTTGGATGACAAGCAGTATGATGATGATTTTGGAGAAAGTTATCCGTTTAGTGATTTTTATCAGAGAATAGCAGACGGAGGAATGCCTACCACCTGTCAGATAAATGTTGATGAACATATGGAGTTTTTTGAAAAGTACTTAAAAGAGGGAAAAGACATACTCTTTATTTCCTTATCTTCAGGAATTTCAGGCTCATTTAATTCCTGCCAGATTGCAGCAAGAGAACTTAGTGAAAAATATCCTGACAGAAAAATACTGGTAGTTGATTCATTGGCTGCTTCTTCAGGATACGGTTTATTTGTTAAAAAAATTGCCGATTTAAAAGATGAGGGAAAATCTATTGACGAGGTTTATAACTGGGCAGAAGATAATAAGCTTAATGTTCATCACTGGTTCTTTACTTCTGATTTAACTCACTTAAAAAGGGGAGGAAGAGTATCATCTGCGTCTGCGCTTTTAGGCTCACTCCTTGGAATTTGCCCTTTGCTTAATGTAAGTTTTGAAGGAAAACTTGAAGCAAGAAAGAAAATAAGAGGCAAGAAAACTGTTATTAAAGAAATTGTTGCCACAATGGAAGAACATGCTAAAGGCGGTGCTTCATATAACGGAGAATGTTTTATTTCTCATTCAGATTGTATAGAAGATGCAAAGGCAGTAAAAGACCTTGTAGAAGAAAGAATACCTGCTCTTAAAGGTAAGGTTTTAATTAATGATATCGGAGCAGTTATAGGCTCTCATACAGGAAGAGGAACAGTAGCGCTGTTCTATATGGGTGATAAAAGAATAGATTAAAAAAAGGGAATGTTAAAAAAGTCTGAAACGATTTTAACCGTTTCAGACTTTAATTTTTTAAGTGATATTCTTTACTTTGTAAAGAGTGATATTTTTACCAAATGGTAAAAGTGATATTAAAACTGTTAGTTTTAGTGGTATTTGCTTATGTTATTACATAAGCAAACTAATTGCCAAAGGCAATATCACTTGCAGAGCAAATATCACTTGCAAGGCAAATATAACTCGCCGTCAGGCGAATATAACTATATTATAGTCTTCTGGAGTAGTTTTCAACTGCTTCTTTTTTAAATTCTAAGAATGTATCTTCTTTGATATGTTTTCTTATATCTTCCATAAGTTTATTATAAAATCTTAAATTATGGGTAACTGCAAGTTTTAGAGCAAGTGCTTCCTTTGCTTTAAACAGATGTCTTATATAGGCTCTTGAATAGTTTTTACATGTTTCGCAGTCGCAATTTTCGTCAATAGGCGAGTCGTCTAATTCATATTTTTGGTTCATAAGATTTATAATACCTTTTGATGTGAAAAGATGAGAGTGCCTTGCATTTCTTGATGGCATAACACAGTCAAAGAAATCTACCCCTCTTGATACTGCCTCGATAATATTTGCAGGAGTGCCTACCCCCATTAAATATCTTGGCTTATCCTCCGGCATAAAAGGCTCAACAACATCAATTATATGATACATTTCTTCGTTAGATTCGCCGACTGCAAGTCCGCCTATTGCAAAACCCTCACAGTCAATTTCTCTGATTCTTTTCATATGCTCTATTCTTAAGTCATCAAATGTTGACCCCTGATTTATGCCAAAGAGCATTTGTTTTTTATTTATAGTATCATCCAAACTGTTAAGTCTGTCCATCTCTTTTCTGCAGATTTCAAGCCATCTGGTAGTTCTCTCTATTGAGTCTTTAACATATTTATAAGGAGACGGGTTTTCTATACATTCGTCAAAAGCCATAGCAATAGTAGATGCAAGATTTGACTGAATCTTAATACTTTCTTTAGGCCCCATAAAAATTTTTCTTCCATCTATATGAGAATTAAAGTAAACTCCCTCTTCGGTTATCTTTCTTAACTTGGAAAGTGAGAAAACCTGAAAACCACCACTGTCTGTAAGAATTGGTTTATCCCAGTTCATAAATTTATGAAGACCGCCTAATTTTTTTATAATCTCGTCTCCAGGTCTTACATGAAGATGATAAGTGTTTGAAAGCTGAACCTGAGTGCCCATATTTTTTAAATCGAGTGTTGAAACCCCGCCTTTAATTGCAGCACAAGTGCCAACATTCATAAACACAGGAGTTTCAATAACGCCATGTGGAGTGTGAAACTCTCCCAAACGGGCTTTGGAACACTTTTTAATAAGTTTAAACATAATATATATCCTTTTTATAAAAAATAATTTTATTCAATAAACATTGCATGTGCGATGTTTATGGTTTATGTGATAAAAACTACAAAATCAAAGTTTATAGGTTATCGTCATTTTTATTTTTTTGTTTTCGCAACTGCGAAAACCTACCGCACTTTTTTCACTATTCCTTATTACCTATTACCTTGTTTATTCAATGATTTTATCATTGAATAAACATTGCGTCGCCGAAACTGAAGAAACGGTATTTTTCATTAACTGCCGCCTTGTATGCCTTAAATATTGTGTCTTTATCAGATAAAGCACATATAAGCATTAAAAGGGTAGATTCAGGCAAATGAAAATTGGTTATAAGTTTATCTACCACCTTGAATTTATATCCGGGATAGATAAAGATTTCGGTATCTCCCTCGCAAGGCTCTAAATATCCGTCATCTCTTGCAACTGATTCTAAAACTCTTACCGAGGTTGTTCCCACTGCAATAACTTTATTGCCATTCTTTTTAGTTTCGTTTATCATATCACAGGTGGACTTATCAATAAAGAAATGTTCACTGTGCATTTTATGCTCTTTGATATTATCGCATTTTACAGGTCTGAAAGTTCCAAGACCGACATGGAGAGTAACAAATGAAATTTTAACCCCCATATTTTTAATTTCATCAAGAAGTTCATTTGTAAAATGAAGACCTGCAGTAGGTGCAGCAGATGAACCCTCATGTTTTGAATAAACCGTCTGATATCTTTCCTTATCTTTAAGTTTTTCTTTGATATAAGGCGGAAGAGGCATCTGCCCCAGTTTATCAAGTATATCTTCAAATACACCGTTATAAGAAAATTCTACTATTCTGTTACCATCTTCTTTAACCTTTATAACCTTTGCATTAAGCAGTCCGTCGCCAAATGAAAATTCTGCGCCCTCTCTTGCTTTTTTGCCAGGTTTTAAAATAACTTCCCATTTAGTTAGGTCAATACGCTTTAAAAGTAAAAATTCAATTTTCGAGCCTGTTTTACTCTTTATCCCATACAGTCTTGCAGGAATAACACGCGTATTATTTAAAACAAGCAAATCGCCCGGATTTAAATATTCTTTTATATCTTTAAATGTTCTGTGTGATATATCCCCGTTTTCCTTGTTTAACACAAGAAGCCTTGAACTTGTACGGTCTTCTAAAGGAGTCTGAGCAATAAGTTCTTCGGGTAAATCATAATAAAAATCACTAAGTTTCATATTTTCCAATATTATTCTCCCTCTATTTCGACACCCTGATAATAGTGTTTTAAAATAGTTATGTAGTCCCATCCTTCGTTTTCGGCATAGCCCATTGCACCATGCTGAGAAAAGCCTACATTATGTCCGTTGCCTTTTCCGTAAATTGTATCATCATTTAATTTTGGTGCTGACACTGGCGGTTTTTTACCTGCTAAAAACTCTGCATATTCTTTAAGTGTATATTTAGTCTGATTAGCATCAACGCTTACTTCGTTTCCTGATGGAATAATAAAATTCTGGCTTTTAACTCCGAGAATTGTTCTTACACTTTCTCTTAAAAATTCTTTCTGCCCGTTTGTTCCTTTGATTATTATTCCGGTAACTGTTCCTGTATCTGCCATTTTGGATATTTTAACCGATGTAACAGTTCCTAAATTATATCCTTTATCATTCATTTTTTTTGTAAGGTCTGAGTAGTTTATTTTTACTTCCCATGAATAGTCTGTGCAGTATTTATCTTCAACAGACTTTAAATAAGGATAAGGGTTACCCCATACATCTTCCACATTGGCAGTTCTTCCGCTTGAATGAGCAAAATAAACTGCGCTGATAGGTTTTCCGTTATAGGTAATTATCATATTTTCTGTTTCATCAACTGCTTTGTTGGACTGCGCTCTTTCCCACTTTGTGCCGATATACATCTGACAATGTGTTGTTGCACAAAGGGAAAAACCGTCTGCCTTATGTCTTTTAATGTTTTCTTCGTAATATGTTCTTGCACATACTGCCTGAGCCTTTTGTGCTTCAAGAGGGGCAGATGCACCTATTTCAGCAGGAACAACGCTGTAAAGATAATGTTGCATAGTAACATTGCTTATTATATTAAAAGCGTTACCTTTTTTAACAAATTCTATAACATCTCTGTAAGTTTCTTCTTTCCCGAAATCTATAAGCCCGTCATCCGTTGCGCCTATACCTAAATTATAACTTTCTGTCTGGCAAAACAGTAAAAGAGTTTTTCCAAATTCATCAGTTACTTTTATTAAGTTGCTGTCAGGCTCTACTATAAATGCAGTTTCGTTAAAAGACCTTGCAGTTTCAAGATTTATTGAAAGTTCTTCAGGTGTATAAATTTCTTCCATTACTGCGCATATATTTTCGTCTTTAATATAAGGCACAAGATTTTCTCTTTTATTGCAATATTCCAAAGCAGCGTTTATACTTTCAAACTGAGACTGTTCAACGATTAAGTATGATAAAGAAGAAGAGATGCTGACCTTTTTTGCATCAACACTTCCTATATTATAAACATCTTCATTCACACTGTAAAAATCAAAAGATTTTGTAGTGGATGATACGGTTGGGTTGCCTATGGCACTGCTACCATATTTAACACCTATTCTTACTCTGTCTGAAACATCATATGATGCATTAACATAAGTAGAAAAGAGAAAAAGAGACATAATATTTATTATTAAAACAAAAAATAATTTTTTCATATGTAATCTACCTCATATTTGCAAAATAAGTCATTCTTATCATATCATTTTATATATCTAATGTCAACAATGTAAGTACTGCACTAAAAATACAAAAATGCTGAACAAACCAAATTGTTCAGCATAAAATTTTAAAAGTTTAGTTTTCTATAATTTTTCCTAAAACTGTTGCAGAAGTCTGTGCAATTTTTTCTTCCGTTTCGCCTAATTTTTTGTTAAGGTCCGGAAAGATTATGCCCACCATTCCGACAGGCTCGTTCATACAAACCACGGGACAGGCAAGGCTTACTTTATATTTATCAGTAGAATCTATAAGGTTAACACTTTCTTCCCCCTCAACATATCCATAGGTCATTCTGTCGTCTATTATTTCTCTTAATTCATAAGATAGATTTTTACCAACTAATTCTTTTTTAGGTATGCCACAGGCAGATACAACATTATCTTTATCGGTAACAACCGTAACATAGCCTGTAATGTCATTTATAGCCTGAGCATATTCATCGGCAAACTCACTTATATCGCCAACCTGAGAATATTTTTTAAAAAGGACTGCCCCCTCATTATTGGTATAAATTTCTAATGGGTCGCCTTCTTGTATTCTCATAGTTCTTCTTATTTCTTTTGGGATAACAACCCTTCCCAAATCATCAATTCTTCTTACAATTCCCGTTGCTTTCATATAAAAACTCCTTTGTTATTCATTAATCATTCAATTTTATATTGGTATTTTGTGCAAACAAGGAATTTTTATGTAAAGAAAAAAATGGTTAAATTTAAAAAACCATGAGAGTAAATTTCTCATGGTTTTTATAAAAATAAATTTTAGTCTCTGAAATATAAATCTCTTGTATATACCTTATCAAGACAGTCAGCAATTTCTTCATTATATCTGTTTGCAATTATAACATCAGACATCTTTTTAAATTCATTTAAGTCTTTTATAACTTCAGAATTAAAGAATAATTCATCTTCCAATGTTGGTTCATATACAACTACTTTGATGCCTTTTGCTTTTATTCTTTTCATTACACCCTGAATGGAAGACGCTCTGAAATTATCTGAATTTGATTTCATTGTAAGTCTGTATATTCCTACCACATTCGGATTTTTCATTATGATTCTGTCTGCAATAAAATCTTTTCTTGTACGATTGGCATCAACTATTGCGCTGATGATATTATTCGGGATATTGTTATAGTTTGCAAGTAACTGCTTTGTATCTTTCGGAAGGCAATATCCGCCGTAGCCAAAGGACGGGTTGTTGTAATGGCTTCCTATTCTTGGGTCTAACCCTACTCCTTCTATAATTGACTTTGTATCTAATTCGCGTGTTTCAGCGTATGTATCAAGTTCGTTAAAATATGCTACCCTTAAAGCGAGATATGTGTTGGAAAACAGTTTAACAGCTTCCGCTTCGGTAGTATTCATAAAGAGGGTAGGGATATCTTCTTTTATTGCGCCTTCTTTAAGAAGTAAAGCAAACTGTTCTGCTTTATTTCTAAACTCTACATTTGAGCCTACTATAATTCTTGATGGATACAGGTTGTCATAAAGAGCCTGCCCTTCTCTTAAAAATTCAGGCGAGAATAGTATATTGGAACATCCGTATTTTTGCTTTATCCCCTCAGTATATCCAACAGGTACGGTTGATTTTATAACCATTGTTGCTTTTGGCTCAATTTCAAGAACGGTTTCTATAACCTGTTCTACGCTTGAAGTGTCAAAAAAGTTAAGTTTAGGGTCATAGTTGGTAGGTGTTGATATAATAATAAAATCTGCATCTTTATATGCTTTATGGCTGTCCAGCGTTGCAGTAAGATTTAAATTTTTATCTTTAAGAAATGCTTCGATTTCCTTATCTGCAATAGGAGATTTTTTATTATTAATCATTTCTACTTTTTCGCCCACAATATCTACTGCCCACACTTCATTATTTTGTGCAAGAAGCACTGCCATTGATAGACCTACATATCCTGTTCCTGCGACTGCTATTTTCATAATATTACTCCTTTATATAAAAATCTTTATACCACTTTGCAAAACGGTCAAGCCCTTCTTCTAAAGATGTGTTTGGCTTGAAGTCAAAATCTTTTATAAGTTCATCAACATCTGCAAAAGTCTGGTAAACATCTCCAGGTTGCATAGGTAAAAACTCTTTTTCTGCTTCTTTTTTAATTATTCCGTATTTCATTAATGCTTTTTCAAGAGTTTCAACAAAATACAATAGATTTTCAGGATTGTTGTTTCCTATGTTATACACCTTATAAAATGCATCATCTTCATTCTTTAGCGGCGGTTTTTTCATAACATTAACGATTCCTTCTACTATATCGTCAACATATGTAAAATCTCTTTTCATATCGCCGAAGTTGAAAATCTGAATTTTTTCTCCCTTAATAAGTTTGTTGGTAAAACCGAAATATGCCATATCAGGTCTTCCCATAGGCCCATAAACAGTGAAAAATCTAAGGCCTGTTACAGGTATTTTATAAAGTTTGGAATACGCATGTGCCATAAGTTCGTTTGACTTTTTCGTTGCAGCGTATAAAGACACAGGGTTATCAACTTTATCTTCGGTTGAATACGGAATTTTCTTATTTGTTCCGTAAACTGATGAACTTGATGCATATACAAGATGCTTAACAGGGAAGTTTCTGCATGCCTCAAGAATATTGAAGAAACCGATAATATTACTGTTTATATACGCATCAGGATTAGTGATTGAGTAACGCACACCTGCCTGAGCAGCAAGGTTTACCACAATTTCAAAATTATATGTTTTAAATAACTCAAAGATAAAATCTTTATCTTTTAAATCACCTTTAATAAAAGTGAATTTATCATATTTCTTTAAAATGTCAAGCCTTGCTTCTTTAAGGGTTACATCATAATAATCGTTAAGGTTATCAAAACCTATAACTGTTTGCCCTTCTTCAAGAAGCCTTTTTGAAAGATAAAAGCCAATAAAACCGGCAGCACCTGTAACTAAAATGTTTTTCATTTCTTCACCTTTTTCTTTAATATTTTATTTAAAGGAACTAAAATAATATTTTTTTCAAATTCATTCATTCCAAATAAGAATACGCTTATGGAATACAGTACAAACATTATAAATGCCTGAGTAATAAATTCAAAAATATTAGTTATCACAAAGAATCTGTTTACAAAAATACCATAAACTGTTGGTATTATAAAGGACGGGAAAAGAGATAGTATCTTTTTCCAGAAATCTATTATATCAATTCCTACTTTTTTATGGTAATAGATATTCATTATAATAATGTTACCCACAATAAGTGAACCTGCAGTACCAAATGCTGCTCCCAAAGCACCATAGTATTTACAAAGAGGAATGGATACAACAATATTTGCAAGTGCTATGTAAAAATACACTAAAGTTCCGAATTTATGAATGTTTTTTGCTCTTTGAATTTCTATCCCAAGATTCTGGATAGATGGTACAGTTACACAGGTTAAAAGTACTGCACCTACTAAAAAAGAATCTGCAAATTCAGGACCTGCCCAGATGGTTATAAAGTATTTTCCGAAGAAGAAGTACATTTCCAGAACAAGTGCAAGAATTATAAACTGAATTCTTCCTACCTTTGTGAAAAGGTTGGTAAGCAGATGATTTCCCTTGTCAGATGCGACTATATTATTTATTCGAGGAATAAATACATGGGAAAGTGAGTTTGATATATTTAAATAAAGATTATTAAACTGAGCAGCAATACCGTATATCGCAACTGTTACAGACCCTTTGAACATACCAAGCAAGGTTTTGTCCACATTCCAGTTTACCTGTTCGGTTATAATATTTAAGAATATCAGTGATGAAAATGCCCATATTTCTTTTAGTAAAGAAAAGTCAAGTTTTTTAAAGGATATTTTCATTCCTATTTTCTTAAAGCAGTAATAAATATTTATTACATCTGCAATAAGATTAACAATAAGTGTGGTAAACACCATTCCGATTGAACCGTAACCTAATAGCAATATAGGCAGATTCATAAGAGGGCTGAATACCACTTTTATCATATTGGTAAACTTTAGAAATATATATTTTTCATTTGCTGTAACAAAACAGGTAAAAACACTTGCAGGAAAAGATATCGCAATATTTACAACAAGTATTTTCATAAGTACTATTGCAGTCTTGATTTCCTGTGCTGTCAAACCTTCTTTAAAGATAGTTTCAACATTTGCAACAAGAAAACCACCTGCTATAAGAGTGATAATTGCAATAACTGTAAATACACACATAAACATTCCGTTCAGTCTTGCAATATCCTCTTTGTCATCTTTTACTTTATATCGTGAATAAAAGCGAATATAACCACTTCTGAAACCGAAACTCAGTATACCGAGATTTGCCACTACGGAGTTAACCAATGTATAAAGACCGTACTCTCCCTGACCTAATATACTTATCATTACAGGAGTATAGGCAAATGATATAAGCATAGTTAAGAAGGTTGACATATATGTAAGAACAACTCCTGCTTTCAGTTGATCAATCTTCATTATTTTTCTCCTTGCTTTAAAAATGTATTAAAAGACTGGTTTTTTATTATATTCTTTTTAATAATACTACCTTAAGTTTAAAATAAACAAACATCAAAAGTCTTAAATTATTAATGTATAAAAATTTGAAAACTATGTAATCAATTCTTTTTGGTTGTGCTTTTCTTATTTTTTCTAAAAGCAAACTGTGATTTGTATATCCTGCGATAAGTTGCTTTAACAATTTTTTGTTGTTTTTTGCTGTATCAAAAAAGCAGGAATGAATAAGTTTTAAATACAGTTCATACATTCTTTTTAACTCACAGTCTGGCCCATATATGGATTTTAAGAAATTTTCTTCTGCTTTTCTTTGTTCAATTAAAGAGTCAACTTTATCAGTCTTTGGCATTTTGTTTAGTGCCTTGTCATTATCAAGGCGGACATTATAAAGGCATTTTGATACTGAAGTAACCGTTGTAACATTTTTCATATAATTAAGTACAAACATAGTATCTGCGCCTAAAGTTAAGTCTTCCATAAACTGTTCGTCAATAAGACTTCTTATGTATAATTTATTACAAGGACCAAGATTTATTTTTCTTAGTTCAAAATAATAGTCTATTCTTTTTCTTAAATTATATGTTTTATGTTTTATATGGTGTTCTTTTAAAACCTTATCGTTTTTATATATTTTTATTCCGCAGATAGCCATATCTGCATTGGTTATCGCATCAAGAAGTTTTTCGCACATATCAGGCTCAATAAAGTCATCACTGTCAACAAACTGAACATATTTGCCTCTGGCATTGTAAAGCCCTAAGTTTCTTGCTTTTGAAACGCCCTCGTTCTTCTTGTCAAATACTCTTATTCTTGAATCTATGGTTTCGTATTTTCGGCAAATTTCCAAACTCTTATCCTTTGATCCGTCATTAATAAGAAGTATCTCTATATCCTTATATGTCTGATTAATAATACTTTCTATGCATTTGTCAAGCCATTTTTCCGCATTATATACGGGAACTATAACAGAAATCATTTTTATACCTCGTTTTTATATGTTATTTAAAAGATAAGTAAATCTTTCGCAGTAGTTTTCTATTGAAAAGTTACAGGATATTTTTTTTGCTTCTTCTCCCATTTTTTTAATATCAGCCTCTTTCATATATAAAAGGCAATTTTTTAGGTTGTCAATGTAGTTTTTGTCATATTTTGCGACTACTGAAAAGTTTTCATTAACCAATTCTTTCATTGCGCCCAGATCGCTTATTATAAGAGGGATGCCATTAGATGCAAATTCGATAACTGTAAGGTTAAAAGCATCCTGGCAGACTGACGGAACAACACCTACATCTGCTAATTGATACAAACAGTTTATTTTATCATATGGAACAAACCCTGTAAGAATTATTCTTTTATCTTCCAATTCTTTGATTTTTAATAATGTTTCATTAGGCGCATTGGTACTGTATCCTGTGCCACCTGCAATTATTAGTTTTATATCAGGGTCGTCAATCTGGGAAAAAGCCCTGCACAGTTCATAAGCACCTTTGTCTTTTGTCAGTCTTCCGCAATACATATATACAAAGTCATCATCTTTTATAGAGTATTTTTCTTTCATAACCTTTTTTAAATTTTCGTCTTTTGAAAACTTATTAAGATTGACTCCATTATAAAGAGTTTTAACTTTATTGGTATTTTCAATAGTTTTAACAAGACTTCCCAATGTATCGCTTATTGTATAAACAAAATCATAGCAGTTAAGAATTTTTTTTGCATTTTTAGTATTCTTATTAAGATAATCGTTATGAAGATGCAAGATAAGTTTGTTTTTAAATTTCTTTCTTATCTTTAATCCAAATTCAGGTGCATTTTCAATTATTATGGCATCATATTTATTAAAATCTTTTTCATTTCTTATTACTTTTGAAATGTATGTATTCCCAACATAAATTTTAGTGTATCTGTTGATAATATGCCTTGCAATTCGGTCAAGTTTATCAAATATACTCTTAATTTTAATAAACTTAAACTCGGTAAATTTATATTCCTTGGACTTAATCTTAGCATCATTATCAAAAATTGAATAAAGAGTAATATCGTGAAGATGATTTTCTTCATTGTATTTTAAATAAGAATTTACAAGATATTCTACTGCTCCGCCTTTAACATCAGGTATTGGTAATGCCTGATAGTTAATAAAAAGAATTTTCATGGTTTTATTTTTTAAAAATGTCTTGTATTAACATTTTTTCTCCTTTTAATATTAAGAGTTTTTTCACATAGTGAATAAACAAAGAAAGGAAAGTGGTTAAATATAAACTTTCTGATTTTTATTTTTTTGTTCAGCTCACCGTCAAAAAGTTTAACTTCAAACGGAGTTTTTTTAAGATTTTCTATATATAAATCTTTTAACGGATGTGTACAGCTTTTAAACCATGGCCTGTTATAAAACTTTGTTATATAGTGAATAATGGCAGGGTTTTTAACCGCTTCATCAAGTTCAGCTTGAGTGTAGTAATTTTCTATATCATAAAGACTCTTAATCTGGTTTGCCTTAGTGTCAAAAAATTGCGACATTGTATTAAATTTCGGATGAAGAATTTTTATTTCATCTTTAAAAACACCGTTTATAATACCCTGGTCGTGATGAGGAACAAAACCGTTATAATCTTTTATCATTTGAAGAATTCTTTCTTCTGCATTTTCTTCACGCCATTTTTTTAAGTTGATAAGAAGAACTCCACCGTTTATATATCTGTGTTTTCTTGTCATTCCTACCATTTCAAGTGAATGGAAGGCAGGGTTGTCCTGTACACCGGCAACAATATAGTCTTCCATTTCGGTTTCCCATAGTTCTTTTAAAGAACCGTTTACGATAGTATCACAGTCAATATATAAAATTTTGTCTTTATCACAAATTTTAGAAAGAAAAAGTCTTGCATATCCTACTTGGGCATATCCTGTTTTATCGTTTAATTTAAGATTTTTGCTAAGTTCTTTGAACGGATAAAAAATAATTTGAGAAATCGGAAATTCTTTTGAAAGAATGTAAAATTTTTCTTTACACTCATCAGAAATATTATCATCAATTATGTAAATATTTATTTTCTCAAAACAAGAGTTGTTTTTAAGAAGAGAGTAAATTGATGCGGCAGCGTGCTGGGAGTAATTACTATCGGTAGCATAAAGAACATTTAATTCATTCATTTTTTCATTTCCTCCGTAACATTTATATAAAAGTTTTCAAGTTTTTTTGCAGTTTCTAAGATATTATATCCTGCTTTATTTATATTTTCTGTAGATTTCTTATAATCTTCTTTATCGTGTGCATGTTCTATAATAAACTGAGCCCAGTCTTTTGCAGTTTTATCAAGGGAAAGACCATACACATTTTTGTTTATATATAAGTCCTGCGGTAATTCTTTGTTTATAAAACAAGGTATACCGTGAGTCTGTGCTTCTATAACTGCAATTCCCAAGCCTTCGTGTAAAGACGGGAAAACAAAACAGTCCATTATATTAATAATACTGTTAATGTCATTTAAAACACCTGTAAAAATTATTTTATCAAGGATGTTTAAAGATTTTGCTTTGGTTTTTATCTGTTCTTCACATTCTCCTTCACCTGCAAGAATTAAAACAGAGTCTTCATTCATTTTAGTAATTTCAGAAAAAACTTCAAGCAGGAAGGAATGATTTTTTGCTTCGGTAAATCTTCCTATATGACCGATAACAAGTTTATTATCTATGTTATATTTGTTTTTTGTTAATTCGCACAGTTTAGTATCTGGTGTATATTTATTTATATCTATTGCATTTTTTAATACTGAAAAGTTAGGTTTATTAATAACATTCTTCCCGAATCGAACTATTCCTGCATCTTTAGAACAGGCAAAAAGATAATCGGAACGGTATCTTTGTGCATATGTTGTAAGTTTAAACAACATATCCTTTAAAGATTTTCCCCCGCCTTTTTTATTATGGCTGTGGGATATAACATATCTTTTTAACTTTTTGGCTATTTCTGTATAAATTGCCGAACTTGATGCAATATGCCCATGGATAATGTTATGTTCAGGATGTTCTTTTAAAAAAGATTTAAGTTTTTTTATGTATGAAAATGTGTTTTTACCATTCCAGCGTGGAATATAATAAATTCTGCCGCCAAGTTTTTCTATTTCATCATCAAAAAAACTTTTTTTTGTAGTATTTACAAGAAAGTCAAACTGAATTTTCTCTCTGTCAATATTCCTTAATAAACTCATTATCATATTTTCTGTTCCGCCACAGTTCATAGCAGAAACTATATGCAGTATTCTTATCATTTTTTTTCAACCTTTTTTATTTGTTCAAGATATTTTGAAACTACGATGTTTCTGTCAAACTCTTTTTCTACCTTTAATCTTCCGTTAAGCCCCATTTGTTTCTTTTCTTCATAGGATAGATTAAGGAATTTCTCAATCTGCAAAATAAGATTGGACGAATCTTTTTCTTTACATATATAACCGTTTATACTATCTTCTATAACTTCTCGGCATCCTGCTCTGTCGGTAGTGATTAAAGCCCTGCCCGAAGCAGCGCTTTCTAACAGAACATTGGAAAGCCCTTCAGGATAGTATGTAGGATGAACGGTACAATGAACATCTTTTAATACATCTCTTACATCGCTTACCATACCGTGATAAATAACAGTACCGTTATCTATATATTCATTAAGTTTACCCTTGTATTCAGCTTCACAAAATCCGCAGATGTGAAAATCTGTGTTTTCGTATTTTCCTTTTATATATTTTGCCGCTTCAAGATATTGGTCAATTCCTTTTTCTTTCATTATTCTTGAAATAAATACAAAGCTTGTCTTATTTTCATCAGGATATTCAAGCAGTTTAAAATGAGAAAGATTAACTCCTGAACCCGGCAAAAGAGTATAAGGAGAATTTAATATTCTGTGTTTTTTCATAAACTCTAAATTTTCAGTATTCTGGAAGAAAATATGAGTTGCTTTCTTTAAGCCCAGTTTATAAAGCATTATAAAAACAGGTTGCAACGGTCCCTTGTTTTCTACAGCAGTGCCAAGACCTGTTATATTCGGGAAGAAAGGAATTTTTAAAGAGTTACATACCATTCCTCCGTATATATTCGGCTTAATTGTATAAGAAAGAACAATATCAGGTTTTAATTCTTTCAATATTTTTTTATAATTACTTATAAGTTTTAATTCTTTTAAAAAATCTGTGCCATGTCTTTCAAATGGGATATCAATAAATTCGCATCCCATTTCTTTTAGTTTTTCAATTTTTTCTCCGTAACTTAATATAAGAACAATTCGGTGGCCTTCGCTTATAAGCGCCTGAATAACTTCTTTTCTGAGATTATATGTCCATGCGTGGTCGTTTGATAATATGGCAATAGTCATATATAATTCCTCCTATAAACTTTGTCCTAAAGAATCTTTGGTATCTACTTTACAGTATGAAAAGTTCCATTCATCGTCAATTTCATATATAAGTGTGCCGAACGCCTTTTGAATTTTAGATACAAAAGGCATCATAATCAATACTCCAAAACCAAATAAAAAACTAAAATAGATATTTTTTCCGTTTTTGGCTGCAATTTCTTTTACAATATCCAGAGTTTTAACATATTCTCTGTTCTGAGGAAAGAACAAACCACTTTTTTCATTTTCGATTATAAGTTTTACAAACTCACATAAGTTGTTTATGTAAATCATACTTCTTTTATTGTTTACACGCGGAAAAACAGGCAATATCTGAGCAAGTTTTTTAAGAAGTTGAAAATTACCCTTGCAATCTTTGCCATATACCATCGGAGGTCTTAAAACTGCGACCTTAAAATCAGGGGAGGACAGAGCATTTATTTTTTCCTCTGCCATAAGTTTCGACTTTCCGTAATTTGAAACAGGTGCAGGAATGGTATTCAAAGTGATTATACCTGTATCTTTTCCGTAAACGCTCATACTGCTTAAAAATACAAACTGATCAACTTTTTCATCCTTTGCTTTTTTTGCAACTTCATATGCTAAATCACAATTAACCCTGTAATAAAGCGAAGCATTTTCTTTTGTTTCCTTTATATGAGCAATACCCGCAACATGAAAAATCGCGTCATATCCTGAAAAGTCTTTTTGCGCCCAGTTTTCATCAAGCATATCAAGAGTATCCACAGAATAGTCGCAGTAGTTATTTAAAATATAATTCTTAAAGGTTTCGCCTATGTAACTTCCTTTTCCGGTAATAAGTATTTTTTTCATCATATACTCCTGTTTTCAAAATAATGTGTTCTGTAATCTTCTTCCATATTAAGCCATGCAACATAATCAAATTCTTTTTCGTATATTCTGAATCCGTCTAACTTTATGTTTGCAAAAGAGCCTACTACAGGTTTTTCTACTGTGCTTTTTAATAAAAAGCAGTAATCCAGCTCAGAATATTTATGGTTTGTAAACACAACAAGTCTTTTGCATTTTATTTCTTTTAATTCGCATAACTGATCATAAGTCAACTGGTCTGAACTCATTATAATATACAGGTTGTCAAGATTAACTCTTTTTTTCCTGTCGTTCCACTTTTCTTTTGCTTCATTAAATGTTTTATAATGATTAAAATAAATTTTTATATCTCCGAGAATACCTGTGGGATATCCACCTGCTGGATACGCCTGGTCTTTTCTGTATTCACCCTCTGTAAGTTCCAAAGAAAGATAATACTCGGGGTTTTTAATAAATTTTATAAAATACTTATTTTCAATAGTAAGATTCACAGTCGGAGAATTAAACTTAAGGCCTAAATTGTGGTATATAAGACCGCCTGCACAGTTGCAGGAAAAAATTGTAGGCGATTCATTAAGCATGAGTCTGTTTTGCATAAATTTATGGAAAGCATCTGTCTTTCGTTTAACAAAATAATTCTTAGTGCATATGTTTTTAACTAATGTTTTTAATGCATACTTAACAGGCATCATAATATATCACCCTTTTTAATTATTTCGAAATTTCTTCTTTTTTACGGCTTCCTGTACCGCCTTCGACAACACCGTCAGATTTTAAAACTTTAAGTATTGTTCCGAAGAAGCATTTTGTGTCCATTAAAAATGCTTTAAAGCCGCCTTCGTTTAAAATTTTTGCATATTCTCCGTCTAAAGATGCTTTTAAGTCTATTGGAAGTTCATCTCTTCCGTTAATCTGCGCCCAGCCTGTAAGCCCCGGTTTAATGTCGTTAGCACCGTATTTATCTCGTTCCCAAAGCAAATCTTCCTGATTAAAGAGCGCAGGGCGAGGGCCGATAATTGTCATAGTTCCTATAAAAATACAGTAAATCTGGGGAAGTTCGTCAATGGAGAGTTTTCTAATAAGTTTTTGAAATTTGGAAAGAGAATCTTCTGCATTAAAAAGATGAGTTGGCATATCTTTCGGAACGGTTACTGGCATACTTCTGAATTTTAGAATTGTAAATTCTTTTTTATGTAATCCAACCCTTTTTTGTTTAAATAAAACAGGGCCTTTAGAGTCAATTTTTATCATTATTGCAACTATCAGCATCGGAATAAGTAAAACCATTATTCCTAAAAAAGAAAGGATAATATCAATTGCCCTTTTTACATAATTTTTATACATAACCTAACTCCTTTTATATAAATATATATAATAAACCATAATATGATTATAACATTCATATTTTAAATAGTCAAGAAATTAAAAAAGCATCTTTAAATTCAAAAAACCTTCCGCAATATGATTTTGCGAAAGGTTTTTTGTTTTTTATTTTACTGTTCGTTAAGAGCCTTCTTTTCTTTAACAAAATTTTCGATAAAATCTACTGTTTTCTCAATTCCAAGAACGCTTGAGTTAATGGAAAGATGATAGTTTCTTGAATCTCCCCATTTTCCTTTGCAGTAGTGGTTGTGATAACTTTTTCTTGCAAGGTCGTTTCTTTTAGCCATAGCTTCTGCTTCCTTGTAAGATAAGTTGTAAACTTCCATAACTCTTTTTATCTTTTCTTCTGTATGTCCGAGTACAAAAACTGTAACCATATTTTTGTTGTGAGATAAGTGATGCTCTGCACATCTTCCAACGATAACAAAAGATTCACCGTTATCTGCCTTGTTCTGCAAAAACTTAAACTGCATTCTAACAAGATGGTCTTCCATAGAAGTTGAATGACCTCTTACTTTTCTTGAAAAAAGAGTAAATCTTGGTTTTTCATCATACTTTTTAAAGTCATGGTCTTCAATTCCCATATCTTCTGCAATATGGTCAAGAAGATTATGGTCATATAGCGGAATATTAAATCTTTTTGATAATTCTTCGGCAATTACATGCCCACCGGAACCAAACTCTCTGCCTATTGAAATAATAAGTTGATTATTCATAATAAACCTCCTGTTAAATATATCTTAGTGAGATTATAACGGTTGATATTACAAGCACTATAACAGTAGCAGGTACTGAATATTTACAGAATTTACCCCAGCCGATAAGATGACCTTCCTGTGCTGCTGCAGATATTCCCACAACATTTGCACTTGCGCCGATAGGAGTTGCACTTCCGCCGACGTCTGTACCCATTGATAAAGCCCAGGCCAGTGTGTCAAGAGATACACCGGATGAAACAGACAGTGTTCTGATAACAGGAATCATTGTTGCCGCAAATGGAATGTTATCTACAAATGCACTTGCAATGGCAGAAACCCAGATAATGATTCCAATAAGAAGATATGTATTTCCTTCGCTTAGTATTGCAATATATTCTGCGATAAGTTCCAATATGTGAGTCTGCTCAAGACCTCCGACTACAATGAATAGTCCAAGGAAGAAAAGAAGTGTTTTATAGTCAACCTTTTTAAGTATAACACCACAGTTTTTCCCTGCAAAAAGTAAAGTGAAAACAGTTACAAACACCCCTATTGTTGAAACTGTAAGCCCTGTTATAGAGTGGGTTACAAGTAAAACAACTGAGGATAAGAATATAATTACACTTACTGTAAAATCCTTTTTGTTTTTTATAACATCTTTAGCATCAGGGTATGAAACATTCTCTTCTTTAATGTTGCTTTTTAAATCTTTTTTAAATGAAAGATAGAAAAACAGCATAACAAACGGTAATGATATAAGAGCAATAAGCCCTGTGTTTAAAATAAAGTCAAAGAAACTGTATCCTAAAGATGTTCCTATAATAATGTTAGGCGGATCTCCACACATTGTTGCAGAGCCTCCAAGATTTGCACAAAAGATTTCTGCAATGATAAGTGGTGCAGGTTTAAATTTTAATATTTTAGCAAGCTCCAATGTAGCAGATGCTAAGAATAAAATAACTGTAATACTGTCAATAAACATTGCAAGAACTGATGACATAAGCATAAATGCTATAAATAAAGGAACTACTTTGTATTTTACAAGTTTTGCAAGGCCTAAACAAAGCCATCTGAAAAAGCCTGATTCTCCCATTCCTTCAACCATTATCATCATTCCGGCAATAAACACAATAGTTTCCCAGTTAATACCATGAGATACTCCGTGAGACTCTCCGTTTGAATACCAGAAAGACGGACTTATCATACTCTGGAAATTTAATGTTTCCCATATAGCAGGAAAACTTTTCATACAAAGCCCGAACACGATAAGTATCATAAGTAAGCCTGATACAAGTGTTACAATATGTCTTTCAATCTTATCCATAACAATGGCAAGAAACATAGCAATAAAAATGATAACAGCAATAACTGGCGCTGCCATTTTTAAACATCCCCTTTTTTATTTTTAAGTCTTACAAATTATAACAAAATAACTTTTAAAAGTCAAATGAATAATAACTAAAAAAGTAAGCATTTTTAAAATATATTCAGTTGTTTTTCATAAAATAAGTAAGGAAAAAATAAAAGAAAGGAAATTTCAAAATGAGTTTTAAGAATATTCTTAAGCTCATTTTTTAATTTAATATAAAAAGGGTTGAATTATAGGTTTAAAATGTTATAATGTTAATACATAAAAAAGTATTATATAAAGGAGAAAATAAAAATGCTAAATTATAACAATACAGCAGACGAAATTGTAGAAAAATCAAGCGACCTTGCAATACTGCCTATTGGCTCAACCGAGCAGCACGGGCCTCATCTTCCACTATGTACTGACAGTGTGGTTGCCACTGAAATTGCAAAAAGAGTAGCAGAAAAAACAGGAGCATATCTTCTTCCTACTCTTCCTATAAGCACCTGCTATGAGCATAAAGGCAAAAAGGGAAGTGTATGGATGAGCCCTTCCACTTTTTATAATGTTATATCCGATATAGTTCTTTGCTTAAAAGGGCAGGGGTTTAAGAGAGTTGCCATACTTCTCGGGCACGGTGGAATATTTATTGCAACCCCTGTAATAAGAGAACTTAATGCAATGTATGATGATTTAAAAGTTGTTAAAATAGATTTGTTGCAGTTTTTTTCAACAAAGGAAATGAATGAGGTTTTAGAAAGCAAAAACAATCTTCATGCCTGTGAATATGAAACTTCACTGATGCTTTATTTAAAAGAAGAACTTGTTAAAAAAGATAAAATAGACGGAGCAGATTTTGTTCCCGATTATCCGAGAGATTATTTAAACTACATTTCCCTTGTAAAACTCAGCGATACAGGCGTTTGGGGAGAACCATCTTTAGGAACTAAAGAAAAAGGCGAAAAGGTGGTAAAAATTCTTACCGAAAAAAGTATAGAATATTTAAATGATGCCTTTAATAAAATGGAATATAAAGCTTGGTAAATTTTTAATATATTGTTTGACTTTTTTAAAATATTGTGTTATATTAGATGTATAATTGATGCATAACGACTAATTTTTTGTTTTTTTTATTGTGAAAAATTCACATATTTTAAAAAAATTATAAAATGCCAGAATGCACTGAAATTGCGTGGTTTAAGAGTTTTTTATAAAATTTTTTGGAATTTTTTTTATAAAAATTAAAATATCGTGTTTACAAATGGGAAAATTTGAAATATAATTGTACTGTTAAATACGAGACTTTATAAGTCGTTACAATGCTTATTTAGAGGGGGACAAAAAAATGGCAAAAGTTTCATCGACAGTTGTTGTTAAAAAGAAATCTTTAGCGAAAAGAATTGCTGAAGACTGGCAACTGATTCTGTTAGCCCTGCCTGGTATTATTTTCTATCTTGTTTTCAGATACGGGCCAATGTACGGAATTCAGATTGCGTTTAAAGATTACGGTATTTTCTTAGGTGTAATTGAAAGCCCTTGGGAAGACCCTTGGTTCCACAACTTCCAGGTGTTCTTCACTTCAGGTGACTTCTGGCCTTTACTTAGAAATACATTTATGATTGGTGTTTTATCTTTAGTATGGTCATTCCCTATACCTATTATTTTTGCTTTGTTCTTAAATGAAATTAAAAATGTTTCTTTTAAGAAAACAATTCAGACTGTTACATATTTACCTGCACTGTTATCAATGGTTGTTGTATGTTCAATGGCTATCGATATGCTTTCTCCAAGTTCAGGTATCTTCAATAAACTAATTGAAGCATTAGGCGGCGAAGCAATATACTTTATGGTTAAGCCTGAATGGTTCAGAACCATCCTTATCTTTATACAGGTATGGCATGGTTTCGGTAGCGGTGCTATTATTTATATCGCTGCTCTTGGCGGGGTTGACCCTCAGTTATACGAAGCAGCAAGAATTGACGGTTGTTCAAGACTTAAGAGTTTATGGCACGTTTCAATTCCTGCAATTTTACCAACAGTTGTTACTATGTTCATTATGAAATCTGGTAACATTATCAAAGTTGGTTATGAACAGGTATTGTTACTTTACAACCCTGCTACATATGAAGTTGCCGACATATTCGGTACATTCGTTTACAGAAAAGGGATTCTTGAAACAAACTATGCTTATTCTACAGCAGTAAGTTTATTTGAATCTGTAATCGCATTATTCTTCGTTGTATCTTCTAATACAATCAGTAAAAAAGTTAACGAAACAAGTTTATGGTAATAGGGGGAGTAACGAGATGAGTTTAATTAAACCAAAAAAGAATGCTGAAGAAAAAGCATTCCGTAATAAAAAGAATAAATTAGACAGATGGACATTCTTTGATTATTTAAATGCTTTTGTACAAGTGTTCCTTATATTTATCACATTATACCCTGTTTGGTATGTATTATGTGTATCATTAAGTTCCACTCAGGCTATTAACGCAGGTCTTGTTTCTTTCTGGCCTGTTGACATCAACATCGATGCTTATAAGGAAATTCTTGAAACACCTAAAATCCCAAGAGCGTATTTCAACTCTATTCTTTACACAGGCGTTGGTACAGTTTGTTGTATGATTATGACAGTTATGTTAGCCTACCCTCTATCAAGAAAGAACTTTGTATTTAGAAAACCAGTTATGATTATGATTGTTATCACAATGTTCTTCTCAGGCGGTATGATTCCTGGCTTCTTACTTGTTAAGAGTTTGGGAATGCTTAACACTATGTGGTCACTTATCATTCCTAACTTAATCTGGACATATGACCTTATCGTTATGAGAAGTTTCTTTGAAACAATTCCTAACGAAATATACGAAGCGGCAATTGTTGACGGTGCAAGTGAAATGAAAATTCTTGTTTCAATCTTTATTCCTCTTGCTAAACCGGCTATCGCTTCTATCTCACTATTCTATATTATGGGACAGTGGAACAGTTTCCTTATGCCTTCAATTTACTTAACAGATGCTGAAAAATATCCTTTACAGGTTGTTTTAAGAGATATGTTAGTTAATATGACAGGTCAGAACGCTAATAACGAAGAACAAATGAAGTTTACTCCGGAAGCATTAAAGAACGCTACAATCTTTGTATCAGTTCTTCCATTCTTGGTTGTTTATCCATGGCTTCAGAAATACTTTGTTAAAGGTCTTACACTTGGGGCTGTTAAAGGTTAAAATTACATATTATGTTTATTTTAAGCACCTGATAAATCAGGTGCTTTTTTTACCCTTATTTTTGTTGACAACTCAACAAACGGGTGGTATAATAAATTTGTTGACAACTCAACAAAAGTAAAAGAGGTGATAAAATGCTCTCGCGTTATGAAGAGTTTACAACCAAGATTAATCTTGCGTATAAATACATAATGAAAATTAAAACCCATGAGATGAATAATCTTGATTTAAAAGCGGCGCATCTTAATGTTATATTTTATCTTGGCAAAAGTTCAGGAGGGCTTACAGCATCCGAACTTTGTTGGCTGTGTAAAGAAGATAAGGCGTGGATATCAAAGAATTTAAACTACCTAAAGAAAAAGAAACTTATCGAAAAATATAATGAGGATAAGGATAAAACGTACAGAGCAAAATATTATATGACAAATGACGGTATGGATATATATAACGAAATTATAAGAATAATTACCTTTATCAGTCATAAAAGCGCCGAAGGGTGTACGAAAGAAGAACTTGATGTTTTTTATAAAGTGTTCGGAAGAATAATCAGTAATTTAAGTGAATTTTATAACAGAATAGAAAGTAGAGAGTAGAAAGTTATGTTTAAGATTGTATCAGATTCATCATGTGATATTTTTAATTTAGACGGAGTAAATTTTACATCTGTTCCTTTAAAAATTATTGCAGGAGATAATGAATATATTGATTTAGAGGGAGTAGACACCAAAGAAATGATAGACTTTTTAAAGGTGTATAAAGGGAAATCAGGCTCTTCTTGCCCGTCATGCGCAGACTGGCTGGATGCATTTGATGGCGCTGATGAAATATTTGCAATTACTATAACCAGTGGTTTATCAGGAAGTTATAATTCTGCTTGTGTTGCAAAAGATATGTATATAAATAAAAACCCTCAGGCAAAAGTATATGTAATAGATTCTCTTTCTGCTGGGCCTGAGTTAACTTTAATAATTGAAAAAATAAAAGAATTAAAAGAAGAAGGACATTCTTTTGATGTAATATGTGAGAAAATTGAAGAATATAAAAGTAATACAGGGCTTATGTTTATTCTTTCATCATTAAAAAATCTTGCAAATAACGGAAGAGTAAGCCATGCAGTAGCAGCAATAGCCAACATTTTAGGCATCTGCCTTATAGGTAAAGCAAGTGATGAAGGTACACTTGAGCCTGTGGGAAAAGTAAGAGGCGAAAAAAAATCAGTGTCAGCCCTTGTAAAATCTATGATAGAAAACGGATATTCCGGTAAAAAGGTTATAATATCCCATTGCTTTAACGAAGAGTTAGCAAGTGAATTAAAATCAAAATTATTAAATTTATTTGAAAGCGCACAGATAAAAATTTTAAAAACAGGAATACTGTGCAGTTTCTATGCAGAACATGGTGGAATGCTTATAGGTTATGAAAAATAGGAGATAATAATGACAAGAACAAAATTAAAAGACAGAGTTTTACCCAATTATTCAAAAGGTAATGAGATATTTAATTCAGTTACTCATATGGTGGGCGCAGCCCTTGGAATAGTTTCTATTGTCTTATGCGTGGTATTTGCTGCAATTAAACAATCAGTATACGGTGTTATAGGTGGAGCAATATTTGGTGCGAGTATGACGGTTATGTATACTATTTCTGCAATCTACCACCTTTTAAGCCCGAAACTTACAGGGAAAAAAGTTATGCAGGTTTTAGACCACTGCACAATTTTCTTTTTAATAGCAGGAACATATACGCCTGTTGCTCTTTGCAGTATAAGAGAATACAGCACATGGCTTGGGTGGACAATATTCGGCATTGTGTGGGCAGCAGCAATTGTTGGAATAGTATTTAATTCTATTGACCTTAAAAAATACAAGAAATTTTCAATGATTTGCTATCTTGCTATGGGATGGTGCGTAATTATAATAATAGATAAAATTCCTCTTATTATGCATCCTATGGAATTTTTACTTATATTATTGGGTGGTATATCTTATACCATAGGAGCAGTTCTTTATGGAATTGGAGCAAAAAGACCTGTTATGCATGCAGTTTTTCACATATTTACTGTAATTGCAAGTCTTTTGCATTTTTTAGCAATTTTACTTTATACTATATAAGAATTTTAAAAAACGGAACTTTTAAGTTTCGTTTTTTTTAATTTAAAATTTGCCATATACACTTTTATAAAAAAAAGAATATTTACTTATTTAGGGAAGATAATATAGTAGAGGTGTTGATATGGGATTTATATTTGCTTTAATTTCAGGAGCGTTGATGAGTATTCAGGGAGTGTTTAACACTCGTGTAAGTGAAAAAATAGGACTTTTTGAATCTAATCTTATTGTTCAGGGGTCAGCATTTTTACTTGCAATTATAAGTATGTTTTTATTTGGCAAAGGGGATATATCAAAAATTGGTGAGTGTAATAAATTATATCTTTTAGGCGGAGTTATAGGTTTTTTTATAACAGTAACCGTAATGCTTTCAATAGCCAACCTTAGCCCAACTATTGCTATTTCGGTAATACTTATTTCTCAACTTGTTGTAGCCGCATTAATTGATGCATTTGGTCTTTTCGGTGCACAGAAAGTACCTTTTGATGCTACTAAGTATATAGGAATAATTCTTATGGTTGCCGGAGTAATAGTTTTTAAATACCGAAGCTGACAAAATGTCGGCTTCATTTTTTTAAAAAGAGTAAAAATAAGTTTTCTAAAAGGCTTTACAGAGCCTTTTTTTTAATATCCGAATATGAGAAAAAATAAAATTTTAAAAATATATAATAAAATCACGGGAGGAGGAAAGAAATGGATAAAGAAAAAAGATACGAAAAATATACCGAAGAAGCACTCGAAGCCTTAAGCCAGATAATTTACGGCGCCGAAGACTTAAAGGTAAAGATAAGTGCTGCAAAGGAAATTTTAAGTATCACAACCCTAAAAGGAAAAAAGGATGAAGGATCTTTTCCCACAGTAATTTTTAAAGGGGATGTTTGCGATTGAGAAAGTAGTTGTAAACATAGGAGAAACTGTTGGGAAAAACTATAAGGAGTTCTGGAATTTTAAAGGAAGATACAGAGTGGTAAAAGGAGGAAGAGGAAGTAAAAAGTCTACAACCTCTGCACTCTGGTTTATATATCATCTTTTAAAATATAAAAATGCCAATCTTTTATGTGTAAGACAATATTATAACAGTTTAAAAGACAGTCAGTTTTCCGAACTTAAAAAAGCATGTGAAAGGCTTAAGGTAACACACCTTTTTGACTTTAAAATTTCCCCATTGGAAATAACGGTTAAGAGTACAGGTCAAAAGATTTTGTTTCGTGGGTTTGATAACCCCGATTCCATAACCTCAATAACTGTAAGCCATGGATACTTGTGTTGGGTATGGATAGAAGAAGCATATCAGGTAGACAATGAAGAAAATTTTAATAAACTTGATTTTTCCATAAGGGGAATTTTGGACAAATCTCTTTTTCCGCAAATCACCTTAACTTTAAACCCCTGGTGTGAAATGTGGATAAAAAAACGGTTTTTTGACA
Source organism: Clostridia bacterium (assembly GCA_017554615.1). Classification (NCBI taxonomy): domain Bacteria; kingdom Bacillati; phylum Bacillota; class Clostridia; species Clostridia bacterium. Next base: position 9,994 of record JAFZHY010000023.1, on the reverse strand, counting down.
GGAAGGATAAAAATATTCTTGCAATAACAAGGAATTACTATCACAACGAGTTTTTATCAGAAGATGATACTAAGATGTTTGAAAAATTAAAAGTTGAAGACCCTCTAAGTTATAAAATTGTAGGAGAGGGCGAGTGGGGAATAGCATCAGGAAGTTATTTTAGCGAATTTTCCTATAATCTTCATACAGTAGAAGATATGGAAATTTCATTTGACAGCGAATATGACTATTATGCATCTTTTGACTATGGGCTTGATATGTTTGCCTGTTACTTTTACAGGGTGGACAGATTTCTTAATGTATATGTATACAGAGAGATATATAAAAAGGATATTATAGTATCCAAAGCCGCAGAAGAAATAAAAAAATATATACAAAACGAGAATATAAGATGTGTTTATGCTCCCTTTGATATGTGGAACAGGCAAAGAGAGAGCGGAAGAAGTATTGCGGATATATTTTTAAGTTATGGTATACCTTTAGTAAAATCAAGCAAAAACCGTGTTAACGGATGGCTGTCAGTAAAAGAATTTCTAAAGCCTGTGGTTTGTGATAATAAACTTACCTCCCGACTAAAAATAGCAAGAAGTTGTGTAAATCTTATAGATTCCATCCCTAAACTTTTAAAGGATGAAAAAAATTTATCAGATGTTGCAAGGTTTCCCCACGATATAACACACGCACCTGATGCTTTAAGATATTTTTTAGTAAATATTTTATCAGGGCCGGAATATGAAAGTGAGAAAAATTTATTTTATCACGACTTTAGTTTTAACAATAATAAAAAGGAGGAAGAACTGTTTATTGATGAAGATGTAATAGATAGTTTTTATGATTAAATGGAAATAGTAGAAAATTTAATGTTTTTATCTGTAAGTTTAATTGTGTTTTTTGCTTACAGACAGGGAATAAAAGACAGTTTTTATATAAATAATAATCTGCCCGTTACAAAAAGGGAAGAAAAGGCTAATGACTCTAAATTTGCCAAAGAATATGAAGAAATGCTAAATTATGAATTTGAAATGGCAGGTGAGGAAAATGTTCAGTAATTCTCCCAACGATATTTATACACAATATGAAAGAGGCGTTGCCTTTAAAAACAACATAAATTTATATAAAACTGTAAATGAAGCACACAGGCTTTTTAACGGAGACCAATGGGCAGGTCTTAATGTTAAAAATATGCCTAAACCGGTGTTTAACTTAATTAAAAGGGTTATTCAGTATAAAGTTTCTGCACTAAAGTCAAATCCTACATCAATTACTGTTTCTTCCGGGTCGCTTGTAAAGGATGACTTTAACGGCGACCAGATAGGTATTGTTCTTACAAAACTTATAGAAACCATATGGGAGAGACTTAAGATTGATAAGAAAAACCAGAGTGGTTTAAGGGATGCTGCCCTGTCAGGAGACTACATACTTTATTTTTACTGGGACTCTAATATAAAAACAGGGCAGGAATATATAGGAGATATCAACTGCGAAGCAGTGGATAATGTAAACTTTTTTCCCGGAAACCCTAATGTAGCGGACATCCAAAGACAGCCTTATATAATTATTAAGGTAAGAGAACTAACATCCAACTTAAAAAAAGAGGCTATAAAAAACGGATGCACAAGGGAAGAGGCTGAACTTATTCTGCCCGATTCGGACGATTTTTACAGTGCAGGGGATATGTCAAAAATTGAACTTGAAGGACTGGACAAAACTACCGCACTTATAAAATTCTATAAAAACGAAGACGGAACAGTATTATTTAAAAAGGTTACAAAAAATGTAGTGATAAAGGACGAAACAAATACCAGGTTAACCCTTTATCCGATAGCCTTTATGAACTGGGAGGAAAGAAAGAACTGTGTTCATGGTCTTAGTGAAGTATACGGTTTAAAACCAAACCAACTTTTTATAAACAAAGCCTTTGCTCAGGCTATGCTTAACTCAATGTTATTTTCCTTTCCAAAGATGATATATGATAATTCCCGTGTGAAAAAACCTACAAACACCATTGGAGGAGTGATATCTGTAAACGGAAATACAGAGGGGGCAGTAAAATATTTAAACCCACCGTCTGTTTCTTCCGATTTGTTCAGACTTATTGATTTAACCATTTCTTACACCAAAGAAATGATGGGAGTTAACGATGCATCTTTAGGTAATGTTTCTACCAATAACACAAGTGCTTTTATAGCAGTAAGAGAAGCATCAAATGTGCCTTTAGACAGTATAAGGCTAAGATTTTATCAGATGATAGAGGATATGGGAAGAATAATAATGGACTTTATTTCATCCTACTATAAAACAGGCAGACTTATTTCTTATGATGATAACGGAAAAAAAGTTATAACAACTATTGACTTTTCCAAATTAAAAGACAATGTTCTTAATTTAAGAGTAGATGCAGGACCGTCATCCCAGTTTAGCGAACTTACATCTATTGAAACGCTGGATAAACTTCTTATGGCTGAAAAAATCAGCTTTACTCAGTATTTGGAAAGAATTCCTGACGGATATTTACCGTCAAAAGAAAAACTTATTGAAGAAAATAAAATTAACGGAGGTATTTTAAATGAGTGAAAAAATTAAAAATGAGCCTTTTATGGAAGTTACATATAACGGAGAAAAAATTCCTCTAACTTATGAAGATTCCGTAACTCTGGCGCAAAAAGGAATGAACTATGACAAACTTAATGAGAAAAACACTAAACTTTCAGAAGAAATTAAAAATTTAACAAAAATAAACGAAGGTTTAGAAAAGATTGCAAAAAAACTTAATATTTCTTCCGAAGAACTTATTTTGGGTCTTGAAGAAGAAAGCGTAAAAGAAGATATCTTATCTTTCTCAAAAGACAATAACATTCCTTTTGAATATGCAAAAAAATTAAAGGATATGGAAGAAAAAATTACAGCACTTGAAAAAGAAAAGGAAGAACTTATTCCAATTAAGAAAAAGAATGACGAAATAAGTGAGTTTAAGAAAATTTATCCTGATATTGACGAAAGGGAAATCGACCCTGAAATTTTAAAAGAATGGGAAGAATCTAAAAGACCTCTTAAGGATGTTTACAGTGAACTTACACTTAAAAAAATGCTTAAAGAAAAAAGCGCAACAAACAGCAATAAAGAAAATGAGGATTCTTCTTCAGGCAGTGTTGCAGGTCTTCCTGAAAGGGAAGAAGAGTTTACTGACGAACTTATAAGAAATATGTCAGATAAGGAATTTAATAAAAATTTCACAAAAATCTTAAAACAGTATAAAAAAGGAGACAGATAATTATGGCAAACGGAATACAATCAGGAAAAGAGTTATTATACTCTAAGAAAATAGAAATTTCCCGTAAAGGAAATGCAGTTGCAGCAGAAAATTCATACTTAGGCTACAGCGAAGAAATGAAAAACAAAGGCGACACTATTAAAGTGGTAACTTTAGGTCAGGTAGACCTTATGGACTATAACGGTCAGAATATAAATTTTGATAATATTGATGATGCTGCAGTAAATGTAAGACTTACCGAGCAGAAATATTTTGCAAAAAAAATTGACCGTGCAGACAGAGTTAAAACAGATATTGACTATGAAACAGCACTTTTAGAAGAAGCAGGAAGAAGTATTGCAGTTGATACAGATAGATTTATCTATAAATCAATTTACAATAATCTTAAAAAATCAACTTCCAATATTATTGATGCCGAGGGTGCAACAAGCAAAAATATATTTGATTATATTTTAAATGCTCAGACTCTTCTTAATATGGCAGACGCACCGACAGATAAAAGAGTTTTAGAAGTTTCCCCTTTAATGTTTGAAAAAATTCAGAAGATGTTAGTTACAACAGATACTAATAATTCTGAAATTTTAAGAAAAGGTTTTTGCGGAAAACTTCTTGATTTTGATGTATATATGACAAACAACATTTATAACGACGGTAATTTCGATTACTGTATCGCAAGAACAACCACTGCATATGCCTTTGCTCTTACATTAAAAGAGATTGAAAGAGTTAAACCATCCCATCTTTTTGCAGATGCTATGAAAGGGCTTGTTGTATATGGTGGAGAGGTTATAAGACCAAAAGAAATCTGCGTTATTAAGTTTTCAAAAGGCGAAGAATAAAAAGGAGGGCGAAATAAATGAATATTACAACAACATCATTATATAATCTTACAAGTGCCGAAGTTGAATTTTCGGCTTGTGAAGATACTGTGAAAATAAAAGTGCCTGACCATGATGAAGGGTTTGGAATTATTGTAAAAAACAATGCCACAACTGACGGTACAGTTACTATAAAAGGCGGTAACAGTGTACTTGCAATGGGAGATATGGCAGTAGATGTTAAAAAAGGAAGCGAAACTTTAATCAATTTAAAAGATACAGGAAGATTTAAAAATGTTCATGGAGAAGATGCAGGATATATTGTTTTAAATATTTCTGGGGTTGCCTCCAGCAGTATAGAATTGTTTGCATTTGGCCTATAATTTATATAAGTAAAGCAGGATTTTCCATAAATCCTGCTTTATTTAAAAAAAGGAGGATTTATGACAATAAATGATATATATGATATTTCTTTATATATTGCTGAAAAAACCGATGATGCAACAGGTTTTATAGACAGCGAATATAAGAATAAGCATAAAAAGAAAAGTGAATTTTTAATTAAACATGCAATAAGGAAATTTGCACATCTTGAAAACAAAAAAATAATTGACCCTGATTTTTATAAAGAGGGGGAAGATGTTCCTCTTGATAACTATGTTTTAAAAAATATTATTCCTTGTTTTGTAGGTGCCATGCTTTGTGCTTTTGACAGAGAGAATGATAAATATAATCTTTTAATGTATGAATATCAGCATATGATTGAAAATTTTAAGCATAATGAAGAAACAGTATCAAGCGATGATGCTATTGAAGGGATGTGTTAAATAATGTATCCTAATTTGGCGTATAAGCCTTTAAACTATACTGTCGCAAGTTTAAACGGTGGCATTATGATAGATAAAAGTGAAAATAAAATTTTTGATAATATGTCGCCCGATATGCTCAATATGTACTATGAGGGAAATATGCTTAAAAAAAGAGAAGGGCAGTTAATGCTTTTTAATGAAGAAGACGATATTATATCCTGTGCAAAAGAGGGCTTTTATAACTTTTTTATATATCATGCAGGAAGTAAAATCAAGGCATATAACTATATAACCAAAGAAACAGATATCTTAATTTCCAAGGTGGAAAAAAAGAAAGGCACTTTCTTTATATATAATGGCTATATGTATTATATAGGAACGGGCGAGTATTATAAAATAAGTGTAAAAGAAGAAAAAGTCTTATGCGAAAAGGTTACAGGATATATTCCAACCGTGCTTATAAACTGCGACTCACAAACTATCGGCGACGAACTTGAAAGGCATAATTATATATCCCCTTATTTTAAGGTTACATATAATACAACTTCATCCACATCAAAAATATTTCTGCCGGATTTACCGATAGATTTTTCTGATATTGAAATTTCTTTTCAGTCAAAAAAAATAACAAATTTTACGGTAAATGAAGACAGGCGATATATAGAATTTTCAAGAGAATTGGAAGAAGGGCATAATGACCTTGAAATAATATATAAAAGAACAGATGTTTCAAACGAGCGAATGATGATAACAAACTGCACCATAGCAGAAACTTTTGGTGGCTTAAGTTCAGGAATCAGTGAGGGAACAAGAGTATTTTTATCAGGAAACAGTGATTATTTAAACACCTTCTTTTATTCTGATGTTAAAAACCCTGAATATTTTCCCGTTAACCAGTTCGATATTTTAGGAGACGATATTGACCCTATAATGTGTATGGGAAAACAATATAACGGGCTTGTTTTCTTTAAGAAAAAAAGCATATATATTGCCTACTATGAACTGACAGATTCAGGTGTTAATTTTAAAATTTCCAAACTTAACTCGGATATAGGGTGCGACTGTAAATATACCCTTTCAACAGTTGATAACCAACTTGTGTGGCTTAACAGTATCTGGGGAGTGATGACTCTTTCTTCCACCAATATAAAAGACGAAAAAAATGTTAAATGCATATCCGAAAATATAAACGGAAGAACAACCGATAAAGGATTGCTGTCCTGTAAGAATTTAGAGGAAAGCGTTGCATTTTCTTCAAGGGGTAAGTTTTATATAGTAACCCCCCACTATACTTATGTTCTTAATATAAGCACAAATTTTTATATTGGTATGATGCCTGAAAATATGAGTTGGTTTTTAATGGATAATATCTATGCAAAAGATTTTCTTTATTTTAATAAAGAGGTATATCTTGCAGGTAAAAACGGGTTTTCCTACTTTAAGGATGTGCTCTATGATTTTGATATTAAAGAACCGATAAGGGCATATGTAACCACTAAAGCCTTTGACTTTAATGCACCACAGTATTTTAAAACAATATATGACATATCCTTGTCATTAAAGTCTATACATAATTCTTATATAAAACTTGAGATATTTGATGAAAACGGAAAAATAAAAAGAGAAAGCGAGTTTCACTTAAATAAGTTTAACTTCACTAACTTTGCATTCCCTAAATTTACATTCTGCGGTAATCTTTTTTCCTTTATTATTAAAAGGAGAGTAACAAGCAGGAGAACAAAATATTTAATGATAAAACTCTCAAACGATAAGGAAAATTCGCAAATGAATATTTCCGATATAAACATAACTTATTCAATAGAAAGGAGTGTGCGTTTTAATGGAATTTAAAAAGTTTAAGTTTGAACCTGAGGGAGGGTTTTTAGACGGGGATTTTTACGAAGACACACCTGCAAATGCAAGAGAAATTCTCCAAAGACAGCACAATCAGACAAGAGATTTTATAAATGGAGTTGTCAACACTTTAAATTCTAGTAAAGAGGGAGAAAGTGGAGGCGAATATATTAAAAGCCCTAAAATAGAGGGAGTAGCAGGGGATAATCTTTTTACCCAGATAAAAGATGTTAAAAGACAGTTGAATGATATTTCCCTAAACCATGTGCCTGATGGGTCTATTGACGAGTATAAACTAAAAAATGAAAGCGTAACGAAAGAAAAAATAAAAGACGGAGAAATAACTAAAGAAAAGTTTTCGACTGACGCAGTTGTACCTTTTAGCAATGATACTTTAAATATAAATAATATACCGTCTTCCAACTATTTACCAATAGGTAAGACGGGGGATATAAATATATATAAAGACTATATCGGACCTTATACTCTTTCTTCAATATGGGGAAAAACAAAAGGAAATAAACACTATGTAAAGGCAAGCAATACTCTTTATGAGGTTAATTTAGAAACTGCAGAAACCGTTAAAATTTCAGATGAAGAGTTTAATAACTATAAAACTTATTATATTGATAATGACGAAAATATTATCATGGTAAAACTTACGGTGGTATCAGGTGAGGGAATACTTGAATTCTTTAAATATGTCAGAGAAGATAACGAATTTAAGTTATATAACAGTATATCTATTTTTCCAAGATATGGGGATAGTTATCTTCTTTATGATGCAAATACAGACGGCGATAATATCTATGTAGTTTTTACAGATTTATACGATGAGACGTGTTATATATATAAAATAAAAACACTAGGCAAAGACTTAGAATCATATGAGATTTTAGGAAGCTTTTCAAAAGTGAATAATTTTAAAATACTGATTACCGACGAGGATATTATCTTAGGCGAGAAAATATTAAAAAATAAAGACTTTAATCAGATGATTACTCTAGATTACAGGGTAATTGGCTATGATAATGGGAATTTGCTAATCTTAAATTCCTATGTGCTTGTGCTAAGTGATAAAACATATATTCCAAAAGTGATAACAACTACGAAGAGTGATTTTATTGATTATTTTTTAAAGGACAACTTTTTATATAAAAGAATAGACAATCATCTGGTGAAAACAAGATTGCTTTAAGGAGGAGAATATGAATAATATAAACGAAAAAGAATTTAAACCGTATGATGCAAGAGAATACTTAAAAAATGCAACCGACTCCATAGTTAACTCTCAGAATAAAATAATATCAAATGCCGTAAAAAGTAAGGTTTCAACTTTAAAGGAGGAACTTAAAAACATTCCTAAAATTTATAATAAAATGAAAGATAACCTGACTTTATCAAATGGCAAACAACTTAAAAAACTAAAAGAAGATATTGCAAATACAGGTAATCACACAGCCGGAGGATATGCAATTTCTAAAAGACTTGATAATATGAATGAGTATAATAAAGGCTTAAGAGAAATTGACGAAAAGAGAGAAGAACATAAGAGTAAAATAGAGGGTGAAATAGAAAGAGCATATTTTGATGCCGAAGCGGAAATGGCGCGTAACAAAACTGATATTTTAAAGAACACTCTTAAAGAAACTCTTAATGAAGGAAGAAGACTTGACGATTTAAACTTGGAGTATCTAAAATTTAATGAGCAAAAAAACAATAACGCCCGTAAAGCATATTTAGATGAAAGGGATGATTTAAGAAAACAGGGAAGTTATGAAGTTGAGATGAAGTACAAGCCTCAAATGTATGAACAGGAGTTAATAGAAAGAGGCCTTAAAAATGAACAAATACAAGTGCAGACTCAGAATTTAATTAAATCAGGACAAGCCTCTTCATCTAACAAAGGCCAAAGTTCAAAGAGCGGTTCGACAAGCGGCACAAAGAATGATGATGTTTTATCTAAAATGTCTTCCAAAGATATTGCCGAAAGTATAAAAAACCAGATTGGTTCAGTTCATTACGACAGTTACGGAAACAGAACCATAAAGTTTTCTACCGACGAGGCATTTAAGTTATTAAGGAGTTGGCAACATAAGTATAATATTTCTGACTATATAATTAACGATGCTGCCATATATTTAGGTATTCAGGACTATATGTAAAGGGGGGAGTTTATGCATATTATTGAGATTATTGTAGAAAAAGACAGAAGTGTGAAATGTGAAGAAATTTATGGCGGAATAAACGGAGAGAACTCGGTTACACAGCTTAAGTTTATTATTCCCAAAGAATATAAAAATTTCTATAAATATTTAGATATTTTAAAAAGCGACGGTGTAAAAACACAAACAGTTGTAGGAGATTTGGAAAACGAAATCTTTTATTTCACTCTTCCGTTTTCACTCACTAAAGAGAAAGAAATAGTTATTCAGCTTGTTTTAAAGTTAGGTAAAAAAGTGTTTATGTCAAATATGATTTCTCTTTATTTTAATGACAGTCTTAACGCTACGGAAGTAATTGATGATAATTATCAGGATACAATAGAATTTATTATGGAAAATAAAACTGACCTTTCTTTTTCAGAGGAATTATCTAAAACAGTAAAGAATAAAGCAGACAAATTGGATGTTTATAATCTTGATTTAAGGGTTACAAACCAACTTAGCGAGAAGACGGATAATCTGGAGTTTAAAGACTTTAAAGAAGAAGTTTTAAATGTTCTTCATAATAAGGTTGATAAAGAAAAAGGTATGGGGCTTAGCGAAGAAAACTATACAATAAAAGAAAAGGAAAAGTTAAATAAACTTCCGTCAGAAGAAGAACTAAACCAAAGAATAAACTACATAGACTTAGGCGTATTAGACGAATTTGATATAGACTATCTTCCAAAAGTTAATAAAGTACAGGAAATTGCTGTAAGTGAAGGAGTGTATCATATAAAATGGGCGTTTGATGAAATAATGGGAATAACCGATTATGCTGCAGACGGTCTGTTGTTTAAAACAATGTTTTACGGAGAACCTGCACTATATCTTTATGTTAATGGTACAAATTATTACTGTAAGGGTGCACAAGATATATGGATAAGGGCAAATGTGGGCAATATTATAGACTTAGGAGAAGCAGAGATTACCGGTTATAATTTCCCTCTGGAAGACTTTGAAAGGATTATGAGTGAGAAATACTCGCAATTTACAAGAAAATCAGGTGTATATCAGGTAAGATGGACTCTTACTATG
>JAFZHY010000022.1 GCA_017554615.1 Clostridia bacterium | reverse complement strand
TTCTATTATATTATATTTTAAATTTTAAAAAGTGTTAATTTGTATTATCAAAGTAAAATTTATATTTTAAATCCATATAGTGTTCAAAAATTACTGCACAAAAAAAGAGTGCATTTAAGCACTCTTTTTTAACTTTATTAATCTACTTTAATAATGTAAACTGCTTTAAGTGAATCATTTATTATAAATGTATATACATAATCATTAGAGTCCGGATACTCTTTGTAAGAGAAGATCTGTCCCATTGGATTTTCATCACTTGAAACGCCTTTTATAACTGTAATTTCATTTGAAGAATTGATAGTATAGAACATTGTTGAGGAGTTTGCAGCAAAACTTCTTATTGATGTTGGTTTATCAAAAATTCCATCTTCATCTTCATCGGTAGCAAATCCTGCATGACCTGGAATTAAATCAGTTAATTCAAAACTATTTTCAGAAACAGTATATGGTGTTGCATAAACATATGCATAAGCTGAAGAAAGTTCTTTTATAGATTTAATTTTATATGGATCTTTATAATCATCATCCATTACTACGCTACGAACAGGAGTTTTTGATGGCAATTCACCCTTATTGCTTACAACTTTAGGATGATTTCCGTCTTTTGCTTCGCTCATATCAAGATAAATATAAACGTTTTTATTAATATCCCCGTTTGTTTCTTTACCGAATCTGATAACATCCCCTACTTCTACATCTTTAACATATGAAGCATTTGCACAATAAGCTGTTGATTCAGCACCTGTCTGGAAGTTAATCAAAGTAAGTCTTGTTTTATCGTCACCATCAACTGAAACTACTTTCTTATCTTTAACGATATATGCTGGAGTGTTATAATAAACATCTTTGTCAACATTAGGTTCATATGCAAGAATTATACTTGCATAACCGGATTCTGTTTCTCCAATTGCATGAATTTCATAAGGATACTTATTTTTAAAGTAAGATACTGAACGCTTTGCATACCCTTTCGAATCAGATCTGTTAAGAGGTACTTCAATAATAACTGTTTTAGAGTCATCAATTCTGATTTCTTCATCATCTACATCAAAGTATTTATTTGTTGAATAATATACACTGTTAACATTATGCAATATACCCTGCATTGTTTCATCATCTGTTGACTTCACAGTGATAATGTCAGTAATTTTACCCTGATTATTCAAAATATACTTAATAGGCTGAGCATAATCAAGATGAGTACCTGAAGCATCTTCAAGTTTTGAAGCGGCTTCTTCTAAAGCGGCAAGAACTTTTTCAAAATCAGTTTCAGAGTCCCCTCCGTTAATTTTAACACGAGTGTGGAAATCTAATATTTTTACTGTTCCTGTATTATAATCAAATATTTTAATACTTGCTTCGCTTTCATCTCCGGCTGCATTGATTACATATCCATATTTATATGTTCCTCCGGCAGTAAACTCAGCATATGCTATTTCACCAAATGAATCTAAATAGAATGTTCCGCTTTGTCCATAGACAATTTTTGAACCAAGTTCTGTGCCTTTGATTGATGCAGAAATTGAATATTCTTTGTTTTCAATTTTTACATAAGATTCGTCTTCTTCTGTAATTTTACCTGTTGCTTTATTATCAGATACTAATACTTCGATATTCTGAATACCAACCTGTTCTTCAGGAATAGTTTTTTTAACTGAAATTATATTGCCTTTTTTAATACTTGAAAGAGCAATATCTTTATCATTCTTTTTAATTGAAACAGAATAATCTATTGTTTTATCAACAGGAACATATAATGTAGCCTCAGAAGTATTCACTACTGAATTATCAAGATAAATTAAGTATTCACTGCTGTCAACAGATTTAACAACATAGTTTTTATAACTTTCAATTTCAATGTAATCATATTCTGAACCTGAACCAACAAGTGTTACAGAACCGATCTCTGGAATCGCTAAGTCTTCTTCAAAAAGATAATCTTTATCAATAGATTTACCGTTATACATGTATACAGCAGAATCACTGATTTTATAGTCTGTTGTTCTGCCTGTATTTTCATTTAAAACTCTTAATTCAGAAGAATCAAAGCTAACTATATCTTTTGTCTCATCTTGTGTTGAAATTTCAATCTTTTCAATGTTAGATTTAGGCATCATATGCTGAATAATTTTGTTGATATTGTAGTCATCATATTTAACATATGCAATAATTGACAAACCAATCATATCTTTTGCTTCGTAAAAATTACCAACGATATATCTATTTGCAACGCCTTTTTGTGTAATTTCAATCTCATCATCTGAAAGTTGACTCTCTAAATTATCCAATCTTGTTTTAGAGTTGGCAGTAACCATACCTTCAATTTTTTCAAGTCTCATATAATCAGTCATAAGATTATGGCCATAATTTATATAATAAGATTTAGATTCATCATTCAAACTGTTTTTCTGTGCCATAAGGTCTACTTCTAATGAGTTGTATAAAATCTGAGCAATAATGCCACGAGGGGCTGGTTCAGATTGTGCCATCTGAGCACCTTTTAGAATACCTAAATCTCTGGCTTGTGCAATATATCCGTCAGGCCAGCCACCTTTATCTAAAGCCTGGATTTCATATCCCAACATACATACAACCATTTTAACTGCCTGTTCGTATGTAACTGAATCTTCAGGACCGAATAAACCTCCGCCGTAACCGTTTATAATCTTCATTGTACTTGCAGTTTTTATATCGTATACTGCCCAGTGGTTATTGGCAACATCTGTATAACCTGAGTCTAAAACAGAAGTACCTGAAATGCTTAAGTTAAGAAGTCTCATAAGAAGAGTTGTCATTTCAGCCCTTGTAATAGTTTTTTCAGGCATAAACACACCGTCTTCATAACCTTTGATGATACCTAAAGATGATAACACGTCAATCGCTTCGCTGTTTTTGTTATCACTTGTAACATCTTTGAATTCCAATGCAAAAACCTGCATTGAAAGCAGTAGAGATACACATAAAATAACTGATAAAACTTTTTTAATGTTTTTCATTTTTCTTCCTCCTTAGTGTATATATTATATAGGTCATATATTGTTATTTTAACATATATTTTTACCTTATTCAACAATTATTTTTAATTGGTAAAAATAATATTATTTGGCAAAAATGTTTTTAATTCTTAGGTCTTCGCCTGTAAATTCTAAAATTAAAAATTCGCCGATAAATCTTGAAAAAAGTCTTTCAGAATATACTTCTTTTAATTCAAGAACAGAAAGATTAGTTGAAATTATCATCTTTTTATTATTTATAAGTCTTGAATTTATAAGTTCAAAGAGTGCTGTTAGAGTATAAGAAGTTTTAAACTCTGTTCCTAAATCATCTATTATAAGTAAATCTATTTCGTATAAATCTTTTATAATACTTTTGGTATCATACATAGCGTTTTCACGGTTAAACTTGTATTCATCCAAGACTTCTGAAAGTTTTATGCAAGATTGGTATAAAACATTTTTACCGTTATCAATAAGTGTTTTTGCTATGCATCCTGATAAATAAGTTTTCCCCACACCTGTACTGCCTGTAAAGAGCAGTGATTTTGTACCGGCATTATCAAAGTTATCGATAAAATTTTTAGTATGATTTAAAATATTTTTCATATTATCTTTTGGAGAAATACCGCTATCATCCGGCTTGTCTGAAAACATATTTAAATCAAAATTTTCAAAGTTTTTCTTATCAAGAACATATGATAAATTCGATTCATCCGATGCAATTTCTTTTAGTATTTTTTCTAAACAACTGCATTTTTTGGATGCAATATACCCTGTATCTTTACATTCATTACATTCAAATATATCGTCAAGATAATCTTTAGGATAACCGTTTTTTACAAGTAATTCAGTCTTTTTCTGTTCGGCTTCTTTTATAGTTTTTTTAATTTCCTCATTTTTTTCGGGGCTGTAAACACCCATATTTTTAACACACTCACCAAGAAGTTTTATAACCTCTTTTTTAAGTGTTAAATATTCAGGGATTTTATTATAAATTTCTTCTTTTCTTAACTCAAGAATTTGCTTGTTTTTATCCCTTTTTTCCTGTAATTTTTCATAAGCCTTTTTAAAAATCTTACTGCTGTATGACATAAAAACACCTCATCAGTTTAACTGTTCTGTTTTTTTCTTAAAGCATTAAGTACATCTTTAGAATCATACTCTCTTTGTTTAAAATTATTTAAACCGATATTTTTACTTCCCCTCTTTAATTCAACTGTCTTATCATTTGTAAGAACTTTGTTAAGATACGGGAAAGAAAGTTTACCTGTATTTAAAATAGTTGATTCAAATGCTTTTTTTATATCATCTAAAGTTTTATGTTTGTTATAATACCAGTCTTCTATGAAAGTTTTTTCTACATCAAACAGTTCTCTTTTTAAACCGAATATTTTTTTAACATTGTTAAACAGTTTGTCAGAATCTAAATTTTCGTCTGTAATATATTTTTCACAACTTTCATAACTGTTTAGCCCCAACTCTTTCCAGTTTAGGGCAACCTTGGAAATATAATTAAAACTCTTTTTATTTTTAGAAGCAGAGTATTCTATTGCACATATTAAAACATCATACGGGATTTTATAATTGGTAAGTAAATCGTATATCTCCAAAATATCATTTTGGTTTAAGTCTTTTCCGTAAACGTCTTCTATAAAACCTATTTTTTTCTTGAAATCTTCATCAAATTTTATAGATTTTGATTTATCCTTGATTTCTTTTTTTACTTCTTTACTGCCCATCTTAAAATAGTTTTTATAAAACTCTTCAAGATTTACAAGTTCAAAATCATTTGTACTATCATTTAAAGATATAAGTCCGTATTCTTCAAGTTCTATGTAACATTCTTTTACAGAAGAAGTGTCAAGAGATAATTTCTTTGCGATATCTTCTTCACTTATTTCGACTTCTCCAAGAGAACAAAGATACATAAGGTACATATATATTTTAACAGTGTTGGCAGAAAGTAGTCTGAAATGGTTTTCAAAAAAATCAAAGGGTAATTTAAGCGAAGAAACAGGTTTAGATTTCCCAAGTTTAATTTTCGTTTGCATATTAAACTTTTCTCCTCCCCTCAAACGCATTAAGAAGCGTACTTTCATCTGCATATTCAATATCGGAACCAACAGGCAGACCATTTGCAAGACGGGTTATATTACTTACGAAATTAGACAAAAGTTTTGCAATATACATCGCAGTTGTTTCCCCTTCAACATTAAGATTGGTTGCAAGTATAACTTCTTCTATATTTCCCTTTGCTACCTTTTCAACAAGTTCTTTGATTTTTATATCATCAGGACCGATTTCGTTAAGAGGACTTATGACACCGTGAAGAACGTGATAGACACCGTTAAATTCATTTAAATTTTCCATTGCAATAACATCTTTAGGGTTTTCAACAACACATATCACATTCTGATTTCTCTTAGGGTCATGGCAGATATCACATACTGCTTTATCTGTAACATTAAAACACTTCTCACAAAAATTAACCTTTTCTTTAACCTCAATTAAGGCATCAGAAAAATTCTTCACATAAGAAAAGTCTTTAGAAAGAATATAAAAAGCCAGTCTTTGTGCAGATTTTTTACCGATACCTGGAAGTTTATTAAATTCATCAATTAGTTTTGCAAGAGGTGCAACAAAATAGTTCATAATATCCTCCGGTTATTTTTATTTTAGAATAAGCCCCCAAAATTGCCCATTCCTCCGGTTAGTTTACCTAATTTTTCACTCTTTTCTTTTTCAACCTTTTTAATCGCTTCGTTAAATGCACTCATAATAAGGTCTTCAAGCATTTCAACATCATCAGGGTCTACAACCTCTGGGTTGATTGAAATTTTTGTTATTTGGTTATTTCCGTTTATAGTAAGATTAACAGCACCGCCACCTGCAGAAATATCGTATGACGCTTCTTCTATTTCCTGCTGTGCTTTAACAAGATTTTCCTGCATTTTCTGTGCCTGTTTAATCATATTATTCATATTTCCACCGCCGGGAAATCCTCCCATTGGAAATCTTCCTTTTGCCATAATAGTTCACTCCTAATCTTCAAAATTAAATATTACCTGATTTTGTTCTGCAAGTTTAAATAAATCGTCTAACGGGTCAGAAGCGATTTCTTCATCTTCTGTAACATTGTCCTGTCCTTTAAGTTTAACAGAAACCTCTATACCGTATACATCATTTATTGCTTCTTTTATAAGTTTATCATATTTACTGCCAAGAGCAATATCAAGTTTTGTTTTATTGTCAAAATCAAATACAATGCCTGTATCATCAAGTGATATAACTGTTGAGAGCATTATATTGTCAAACCCTATATCTTTGTTTTTTATATTTACCAAAAAATCTTTAAAGTTAAGTTTGATATAAGATAATATTTCTTTACTATCAACTTTTTCTTCAATTTTTGTATCAATTACTTTATTTTCTGTATTATCATTTAAGATTGCATTTTCAGGCATATCATTAATAGTGAAATTATCAATATTAACTTCATTTGGAATTGTATAACCCTCATAGTCATCTTCTTCAGAGTACTCTGAAGAAAAATCATATTCTTCATCTTCTTTAATTATATCCTGTGCAATCTGGGTTATGGAACTTTCTTTTAAATCATCTGTTTCTTCTTTTTTGGTTTCTTCGTTATATTCTAACGGAAAAACTTGAGGTGCAGTATTTTTATTAAATTCAACTGACAAATTTTTACAAGGAATGTTTCCCTGTGATAAATCTTTTATTTTTTCTTCTAATTTTTCTAATCTGTCAAGAAGAGTTTCAATATCTGTGCTTGTGTTTTTTGATGCTATTTTTAAAAGTGCTGTTTCAAATGCAAGTTTTGGAGATGCAAGATATTTGGAATTATTCTGCGCCTCAAACAGATTTTCGATAATTTTAAGAAGACGGGATATTGTTAATTTACTGCATTGTTCGTTGTATTTTTTTATAACTTCTTCTTCGTTATTTATTATAAGAGAATAATCATTTGAAGTTTTAATCATCATAAGGTCTCTGAAATAATCAATAACGTCTGTAAAAAGCCTTAACGGGTCTATACCCATATTAACACCGTCGTCTAAAAGTTTATACGAGTCGCCTATTTTTTCATCTATGATAGCATCACAGAATTTAGATAAAAACTCAGGGTCAGAAGCACCTATAATATTGGCAACATCTTTATAATCAATTTTAGTAAGCCCTAATGCAAGGCACTGGTCTAATTTACTAAGCCCGTCTCTTAAAGAACCGTCTGCTGCTTTAGCAATAAGTTTAACAGCAGATTCAGTAACATCTATGTTATCTGCCATTGCAACTTTGCGAATTCTTTTAGCCGTGTCATTATATGTAATTCTCTTAAAATCAAACTTCTGGCAACGGGATATAATAGTTGCAGGAATTTTATGAAATTCGGTAGTTGCCAAAATAAAAATAACATACTGAGGAGGCTCTTCCAATGTTTTTAATAAAGCATTGAATGCTTCGGTTGTCAGCATATGAACTTCGTCTATAATATAAACTTTATATTTACAGTTTGCAGGTGGGTAAACAACTTCATCTCTGATATTTCTGATATCGTCAACCTTATTGTTGGATGCACCGTCAATTTCTATAACATCAAATATACTGTTATTTATAATGCCAAGACAAGTATCACACTCGTTACAAGGATTACCGTTAACAGGATGCTCACAGTTTACTGCTCTTGAAAATATTTTCGCTGTAGAAGTTTTACCTGTACCCCTTGAACCGCAGAAAAGATAGGCATGAGCTATTTTATTTGTATTTATCTGATTTTTCAAAGTATCAACTATATGATCCTGACCGACAACATCTTCAAACACTGACGGTCTCCATTTTCTGTATAAAGCCTGATATGCCATATTAACCTCCACAACAAGAATATTTAATAAAAAACCGTACAATCAGAACTCGAATATCAATAATATGCGGAACTTTTGCAGCCGGCTCGGATTCGGCTACCTTAGGGCACATACACGAAATTGCTTATCGCTGCTTCGTTCCCGACCTGACGAGGTTCACAATACAGTATTGCATAAGACCAAATCTTCATCACTACTTACAAACACCAGCCACACTATCAATACCCTCATAATGATATTCACCCCTGCTATAGCGGATTGCAGGTACAGGGCACCGCTAACTCCCCGGCTAGTACGGATTGGTATATCAACCTGAAAAAAAATTCAGGATAATATCATATTATAATTATACTATATATATAATATTTTTACAAGTTATTTTACCTAAAAAGTTTATTTTACAATCAAGGAATTTCCTGTCATTTCTTCCGGTTTTTCAATGCCCATAATATCAAGCATTGTAGGACATAAATCGGAAATTCTTCCTTCTTTTAATGTAATATCACCGGCACCGATTACGATTAGCGGAACAGGATTTGTAGAGTGCGCTGTAACAACGCCCTGTTCTTCGTTCCACATAAGGTCAGCGTTACCGTGGTCTGCTGTGATAAGCACAACACCGTCTTTTTCAAGAATTTTTTCAACCACCTGGCCCACACAATCGTCAACTGCTTTAACGGCTTTGACACAAGCATCAAAATCGCCTGTATGACCAACCATATCACAGTTGGCAAAATTTAAGATAATAACGTCATATAAGTCTTTTTCAATTCTTTCTATAACATTATCTTTAACCTCATATGCAGACATTTCAGGTTTTAAATCGTATGTTGCAACTTTAGGAGATGCGATAAGGCATCTGTCTTCCCCTTCGTATACTTCTTCTTTACCACCATTGAAGAAAAATGTTACATGGGCATATTTTTCAGTTTCGGCAATTCTTAACTGTTTTAAGCCTTTTTTGCTTATAATTTCTCCAAATGTGTTAACAAGTTCTTCAGGTTTAAATGCAACTGATACATTAGGCATTGTTGCATCATATTGTGTTAAGCACACATAGTAAAGAGGGAAAAATCCTTTTTCTCTTACAAAACCGTCAAAATTTTCGTCTACAAATACTCTTGTGATTTCTCTTGCTCTGTCCGGTCTGAAATTAAAGAAAATAACTGATGAATTTTCGCAGATTGCTTCAGCACCGTCTATAACGCAAGGAACAACAAATTCGTCAACTACTTCTTTTTTGTAAGATGCTTCAACTGCATCAACTGCTGTTTTTGCAGTATCTCCTTTTAAAAGAACCATAGCTTCATACGCTTTTGAAACTCTATCCCATCTGTTATCACGGTCCATTGCATAATATCTGCCCATAACAGTAGCAATTTTACCAACGCCGATTTCAGCAATTTTTTCTTCTAATTTTTTTACATATTCCAAGCCACTTGTAGGAGGAACATCTCTTCCGTCTAAAAGTGCATGAACAAAAACTCTGGTAAGGCCATTGTCTTTTGCAAGTTTTAAAAGTGCATAAAGATGCTCGTTATGAGAGTGAACTCCACCATCAGAAACCAAACCTATAAGATGTAGAGCACTATCATTTTCTTTGCAATTTTTAATTGCCATAAGGAATTCTTCCTTTTTAAAGAAATCTCCGTCTGATATAGATTTAGTAATTCTTGTAAGTTCCTGATATACTATTCTTCCTGCACCGATATTGGTATGTCCAACTTCAGAGTTCCCCATCTGACCGTCAGGAAGACCAACATCCATACCACTTGCTGAAAGTAATGTATTAGGATACTTTTTAACATATCCTGTAATATTACCTTCTCCTGCAGCAATAATTGCATTACCTTTTTCAGTTTCATTATACCCATATCCGTCAAGGATCAATAAGGCAACCGGTTTTTTCATATTACTATTTCCTTCCTGTTAGCAAAAATCTATAATAGTTACAAAATCTTCTGCTTTAAGTGATGCTCCACCAATTAAACCACCGTCAATATCAGGCTGTTTTAATAATTCGTCAGCATTTTTTGCATTCATACTGCCACCATATAGTATTTTTATATTGTCTGCTACATTTTTATCATATAATGTTTCAACGCAGTCTCTTATAAATTTACATACTTCGTTAGCCTGTTCGCATGTTGCAGTTCTTCCTGTGCCTATTGCCCAGATTGGCTCATATGCAAAAACTACTTTTTCCATATCGGAAGAAGATACACCCTCAAGTGCTTTTACTACCTGATTTTTAATAATATCAAGTGTTTTATTTGCTTCTCTTTCTTCTAAAGATTCACCAACGCAAACGATAGGAATAAGATTTTTTTCTATCGCTTTTAATATCTTTTTATTAACAGTTTCGTCTGTTTCGTTAAAATATTCTCTTCTTTCAGAATGGCCGATTACAACATATGTTGCACCTGTTTCGCATAGCATATCTGAAGAGATTTCGCCAGTATACGCACCACTTTCGCAAAAATGCATATTCTGTGCGCCGATTTTTAACTGTGTACCCTCAACAAGTTCTACTGCGCTTACTAAGTTTGTAAAAGGAACACACATACAAACATCACAGTTTAAAGTTGTGATTTTTCCTTTTATATCGTTTATAAGCGCTTTAGTTTCGCTTAGGGTTTTATTCATTTTCCAGTTTCCTGCAATAAGTTTTCTTCTCATTTTAATCTTCCTTTCCTTAAAGGTATTATTTATCGTTTAATACATCAATTCCTGGAAGAACTTTTCCTTCTAAGAATTCTAATGAAGCACCGCCACCAGTAGAAATATGTGTCATCTGGTCTGCATAACCTAACTGTTCAACTGCTGCAGCTGAGTCTCCACCACCGATGATTGTAACAGCATCTGCTTCTGCAACGATTTTTGCAACTGCTTTTGTTCCGTTTGCAAAGTTAGAAAATTCAAAAACGCCCATAGGTCCGTTCCAGATAATTGTTTTTGCATCTTTTAATGTATCTTTAAATAATTCAACTGATTTTTCGCCGATGTCAAGGCCCTGATATCCGTCAGGAATAAAGCCTGAATCAGCCATAACGATATTTGCGTCGTTACTGAATTCGTCAGCACATACGTTATCAATAGGAAGAAGAATTTTAACGCCTTTTTCTTCTGCTTTTTTAAGAAGTTCTTTTGCTAATTCAATTTTATCATCTTCGCAGATTGATTTACCGATGTTGCCACCCATTGCTTTTGAGAATGTGTAAGCCATACCACCACCGATAACCAAAGCGTCAACTTTTTCAATTAGGTTTGTGATAACGCCAATTTTATCAGAAACTTTTGCTCCACCTAAAATTGTAACAAAAGGTCTTGCTGGGTTAGATAATGCTTTACCCATAATATCAATTTCTTTTTTGATAAGATATCCGCAGGCAGATGGTAAAAATTCTGCAACACCTGCAGTTGAAGCGTGTGCTCTGTGAGCAGTTCCAAATGCATCGTTAACATATAAATCTGCCATTGATGCTAATTCTTTGGAGAATTCTCTGTCATTATCTGTTTCTTCCTTGTGGAATCTAACATTTTCTAATACTAAAACTTCTCCGTCTTTTAACTCGCTTGCAAGTTTCTTTGCAGATTCGCCTATAACATCGTCTGCCATTTTAACTTCCTGACCAAGAAGCTGGGATAATCTTTTAACAACAGGTTTTAGGCTGTATTTTTCGTTAAATTCTCCCTTTGGTCTTCCAAGATGGCTGCAAAGAATAACTTTTGCATTGTTATTTACTAAGTATTTAATTGTAGGAAGTGCTCCAACAATTCTGTTATCATCGGTAACGTTTTTATTTTCGTCAAGCGGAACATTAAAGTCCACACGAACTAAAACCTTTTTACCGTTAACTTGTAAATCTTCTACTGATTTTTTGTTTAACATAATATCACCTCATAATTTATTTACATAAAAATCATACTTTTTTATTTTACTATATTATTTTTATAAATTCAACATAATATGTTAAAAAATTAACATCTTTTTAAAATTTTGTAAGTTTTCCTGTATTTTTAAGCATCCTAAAATTATTTTGTCTCATGGCTTCATATGCTACTATTGCAACCGAATTAGATAGATTAAGACTTCTTGCATCTTCTACCATAGGGATACGAAGAGTATATTCCATATTGTTATATAAAAGTTCTTCGTCTAACCCCTTTGTTTCCTTACCAAAGAGAATGAAACAATCTTCTTCATATTCTATATCGCAATATGTTTTATCAGCCTTAGTGGTTGCAAAATACATTTTCTTACCTTTATTAACATCGAGAAATTCCCCTATATTTTCATATGTTTTTATAGTAAGAAGATGCCAGTAATCAAGACCTGCTCTTTTAACATGCTTTTCATCTATTGAAAACCCTAAGGGTTTAACAAGATGCAGTGTTGCACCTATTGCAGCACAGGTTCTTGCTATATTACCGGTATTCTGCGGAATTTCAGGTTCTACGAGTACAATATTTAAAGACATTTTATCATTCCTTATTTAATGAATTAACAAAAGATTCTATTTTAATTAATGCTTTCTTTATTTTTTCAAGAGAATATGCATAAGAAATTCTTACAAACCCTTCTCCTGATTCCCCGAATGCAGAGCCAGGGATAACTGCAAGTTTTTCTCTTTTTAATAGTTCTTCACAGAATTTTTCCGAAGTTAAGCCCGTTGATTTTATAGACGGGAACACATAAAATGCACCCAAAGGCTCAAAACATTCAAGACCAATTTTATTAAGCCCGTCAACAAGAACTCTTCTTCTTATGTCATATTCATTTTTCATCATTTCAATATCGCTGTCTCCGTTTTTTAAGGCTTCAATGGCAGCATACTGGCTTGTTGTAGGAGAAGACATTATTGCATACTGATGAATTTTAATCATAGCACTTATAATATCCTTATGGCCCAGTGCATAGCCAAGTCTCCAGCCTGTCATAGCGTAAGCCTTGGAAAAACCGTTAATGATAATAGTTTTATCTTTCATTTCAGGAAACTGAGCAATTGATGCATGTTTTTTTCCATATGTAAGTTCTGAATATATCTCATCAGAAATTACCATTATATCTTTATCCTTTATAACATCCACAATTTTTTCAAGGTCTTCTTTAGTCATAATAGCACCCGTTGGGTTATTAGGATAAGAAAGAATTAAAAGTTTTGTTTTTGGTGTTATTTTTGAAATAAGATTTTCTGGTGTAAGTTTAAAATTATCTTCCTGGGTTGTAACAATAGGAACAGGAATTCCACCTATTAAATTTACGCAAGGTTTATAACACACAAAGGAAGGCTCAGGAATTAAAACTTCATCTCCCACTTCAACAAGTGCACGAATTGCAGCATCTACTGCTTCGCTCCCCCCTACGGTTACAAAAACTTCATCTTTAGGGTTAAATTTTAAACCGTATTTTCTATCATAAAATTTAGAGATTTCTTCTCTTAATTCAATAAGTCCCCAGTTGGATGTATAATATGTATGCCCGTCTTTTAAAGATTCAATTCCTGCATTTCTTATATGCCACGGTGTTACAAAATCAGGCTCACCTACACCAAGAGAAATTGCATCTTCCATTTCGTTTACTATATCAAAGAATTTTCTTATGCCTGACGGTGGGATATTTCTTACCACTGAAGAAAGAAAATCCTTAGGTGTTTTAGAATTACTCAAAGGGAAATCACTCTTCTTTCGTCATTATTTTTTTTATTAAGGATTATCCCGTCCTGTTTATATTTTCTTAGTACAAAATGAGTTTTTGTTGAGATAATACCGGGCATAGGAGATATTTTTTCTGCAACAAATAAAGCAATCTCTTTCATACTGTTTCCGTCTATTTCTACAAGTATATCAAACCCGCCTGACATTAAAGTTACGCAACTTACCTGAGGAAATTCTCTTATAATGTTATCGGCTACTTTTTCAAAGCCCATTCCCTGCTCAGGTGTTACATTAAGTTCAATATACGCAGTAACTCTGTCTTCTGCGATTTTATCCCAGTCAATCAAAGTTTTAGAGCCGAATATAATCTTTTCCTTTTCAAGTTCTGCCATAATTTTACTTACATTTTCTTCATCAGAACCTACCATAACTGCTATTTCGCTATTTGAAAGTTTTGCGTCTTTTTCCACGATAGAAAGTATTCTTTTTTTAAGTTCCATAATATTCTCTCCTTATTTAGAATTTTCTTCTAAAAGTTTTTGTTTTATAGTCCATAATTTATCTGATAAATCTACATAATATTTATGAGGATTTTCAAATCTTTTTACTTCATCCCAGATTTTATCAAGTTCGTTTTTGGAATACTCTTTAATATCTTCAAGTTTTGGTAAATCGTATACAAGTTTTCCTTTATCCATTATTTTAACAAGCAGTTTTTCTGCTTTAAAATCTGTAATTGTTTTCTTCTTCCATGTGTATTCAGGGTCAAACAACACATAAGGCTCGTTTTCGCAAATTTCCTCATCGTGCAGGGTTATTACATCGGCAATCGCTTTGCCTGTACTTTTATCATAAAGCCTGTAAAGATTTTTAAATGACGGGTTAGTAATTTTCCCAACATTTTCGCTTATCTTTATTTTAGGGTATTCCCTGCCATCTTCAAACACTGACACCAACTTATACACTCCGCCGAAAACCGGCTCTGATTTTGATGTGATAAGCCTTTCGCCTACACCGAATATGTCAATACATGCTCCCTGATACAAAGTATCACGGATAATATTTTCATCGAGTGAATTGGAAACAATAATATTAACATCAGAAAATCCGTTTTCATCAAGCATTTTACGAACTTTCTTGCTAAGATAGGTTATATCGCCACTGTCTATACGCACTCCCTTAGGCCTGAAACCTTTAGGCAGGATAACTTCATTAAATACTTTTATAGCATTTGGAAGACCTGATTTTAATACATTATAGGTATCTATAAGCAAGGTACAATCTTTCGGAAATGCATTTGCATATGCCTTAAAGGCATCGTATTCTGTATCAAACATCTGAACCCAACTGTGCGCCATAGTTCCAAGGGCAGGAATGTTAAACATTTTATCGGTTATAGAACAGGAAGTGCCGACGCATCCTCCGATATATGCTGCTCTTGCACCGTAGACTGCTCCGTCTTTCCCCTGAGCACGTCTTGAGCCAAATTCCATAACTGCTCTTCCCTTGGCTGCTCTTACAATTCTTGATGCTTTTGTAGCGATAAGGGACTGATGGTTTATCGATAATAAAACCATTGTTTCAATAAGTTGCGCCTGAATAACAGGTCCTTTTACAACCAAAATAGGTTCATTCGGGAATATAGGTGTACCCTCTTTGACTGCCCATACATCACATTCAAATTTAAATTCTTTAAGATAATTTAAAAACTCCTCGCTAAATAAGTTTTTACTTCTTAAATATTCTATATCGTCGTCATAAAACTTAAGGTTTTTCATATATTCTACAAGTTGCTCAAGCCCTGCGGCAATAGCATATCCGCCATTATCAGGAACTCTTCTGAAAAACATATCAAAAACTACTGTTTTATCTTTAAGGTTATTTTCAAAATAACCCTGAGACATTGTGAATTCATAGAAATCGGCTAACAGTGATAAATTTTTAATCATTAAGATCTTCTCCGTTTTGTTTGTTTACAATTATTGTTTTATAGTTTGTATAGTTAACCATTCCCGGTTTTCCACCAGGCATTTTTTTAACAAATTTTATCATAGTATAATCAACAGCCACCTTAGCATTTGAATCTTTTGAATAACAGGCGGCAAACTCTGCGGCTTTTAAAATTGCCTTATCGGAAAATTCTTTATTTGTTTTCTTTAATACAACATGAGAACCAGGATAGTCTTTTACATGAAACCAAAGGTCAGACCCTTTGGATAACTTAAAGGTTATATTCTCATTCTGTCTGCTGTTTTTACCGATAAGTATTTCAAAACCTTCATCTGTAATATAGGTTGTACACTCTGATTTTGTCTGTTTCTTTATTCCCTTATCAGTTTTTTTATTATCTATATACCCTTCCTTTGAAAGTTCATCTTTTATATCGTCGATATCTTTCTGAGAACGGGCATTCTCTAAAAAGGTAAGTTCGCTTTCAAGGTAATACAACTCTTTTTTTGCTTTTTCTATTTGCTCTAAAGCCATTTCCATTGCTTTCTGGCCTTTTTTATACAGTTTAAAATATCTGTCAATATTCTTTGCAGGTGAAAGAGTTTTATCAAGGTCTATTAAAATATCAGAGTTATCATAATAATTGAATACTTTAATTTTATCTTCATTGCCTTTTATAAGATATATATTGGCAGATAATAACTCCCCTTTTAATCTATATTCTGAATATTTATCTTTATTTAATAATATATCATTATGAATTTCTATTTTCTTTCTTATTTTGTCTATATGATTATTTATAGTTTTTACAAGTGATAAACTTCTTAATTTAATTTTTCTTGCAAAGTGTAAGTCGTTATAAAATAAATCTATCATTTTACTCGGACTTTCAATATAAACTTTTTTATAAAGGCTTCCGTATTGCTCTAAATCAACTACCGAAAAGAATTTTGGCATAGATTCCTTATCATACAAAATGTTTGGACTAAACTCAAACTTAGATACTTTTTCAAAAAAATTATTTATGTTATTTAAAAAGTCTGCTTTAGGTATCAGGTCTGATTTCAATAAAAACGTTTTTGAAGCCTTAAATGTTTTAAATGCAATTTCTCGTGATACTATCGGTGAAATACCTACAAAATTATCCATTAAAAATGAATCTGCATTTATTTCATCATAAGAGTACAGTTTTTCTCTTAAACTGTTAATATCAAAACTATTAAAATTCTCTTTTTCCTGAGCAGGTGCACTCTCATACAAAAGGCCCGGTAGTAACTGACGCTTTGATGAAACAGTAAAGTCAACACGCTTTATGGAATCTATAATAACATTCTTTTCGTCAATTAAAATAATGTTACTGTGTCTTCCCATAATTTCAACAATAAGATGTTTTTCAACCATATCTCCAAGTTCATTATACGAACTTACAGAGATTTTTAAAATTCTGTCTGACCCTTCTTGAGAAAAGGATAAAATCTTGCCGGATGCAAGATGCTTTCTTAAAAGCATACAGAATAAAGGTGGTTTATCAGGATTTTTAAAATTATTTTCTGTTATATTTATTCTCGGATAATTGGAATCGGCACTTATAAATAATTTATAAGTTTCTTTAAACCCTCTTAAAGATAAGACAATTTCATCCTTTTCAGGCTGATAAATTTTATCTATTCTAAGGCCTGAAAGTTTATTATCAAACTCATTTATAAGCGATTTTAATACCAATCCGTCAAATGCCACCTAAGTTTTCTCCTTATCTTTAAAATTCTTTTGAAATTAAGTTTACCAATTCGTCATTATTTTTAGTAGAAATAATTTTATTTATAAAGTTCTGGGTTACATCAGAAGTATTCTGCTCTGACAACGCTCTTCTTAAATTCCATGTTGCAAGAAGTTCTTTTTTTGTAAGAAGCAAATCCTCTCTTCTTGTACCAGATTTATTTATATCTATTGCAGGGAAAATTCTCTTTTCAGAAAGTTTCCTGTCAAGATGAACTTCCATATTACCTGTGCCTTTAAATTCTTCAAATATTACATCATCCATTCTGCTTCCCGTTTCAATCAAAGATGTTGCAAGGATGGTAAGCGAACCACCGTTTTCTATATTTCTTGCTGCGCCGAAGAATTTTTTTGGTTTGTGAAGTGCTGCAGGGTCAAGACCCCCAGACAGAGTTCTTGCAGACGGTGTAATTGTTAAATTATACGCTCTGGCAAGTCTTGTTAAACTGTCAAGTAAAATTACAACATCTTTATTATGCTCAACCAAACGCATGGCTCTTTCAAGCACCATTTCTGCAACTACTGTGTGATTTTCAGGAAGTTCGTCAAATGTTGAATATATAACTTCTGCGTTTATACTTCTTTTAATATCCGTAACCTCTTCAGGACGCTCGTCTATTAAAAGCACAATTAAAGTTATTTCAGGGTTATTGGTTGTTATACTGTTTGCAATATCCTTTATAAGGGTTGTTTTACCCACTTTAGGAGGAGCAACTATCATTCCCCTTTGCCCTTTTCCTATCGGCGCAATTAAATCGATAAGACGCATAGGATATCCGTTTTTTGATACTTCAAGTTTTAATCTTTCGTCAGGGAAAATGGGAGTAAGAGAGTGAAAGTCCTGCCTTTTAATTGCAACAACCGGCAAATCGTCATTTATTTTATCTATATAAATAAGTGCTGCAAATTTTTCTCCGTCTCTTTGCATTCTGCTTTTTCCAAGTATCCAATCCCCTGTTTTTAAATTGAATTTTCTTATAAAAGTAGGCGAAACGAATACATCATTTGCACCTGAAAGATAATTATCGCTTCTTACAAAACCATAACCGTCGTCTAAAACTTCAAGTATCCCTTCGACAACCGAATGTGATTCATTCTCTGTCTTTATTTCTTTTGATGATTCGCAATTTATTATTAAATCAATTAGGTCATTCTTTTTACATTTAGTGATATTCTCAATATTAAGTTCTTTGGCTATTACCTTTAAATCGTTTACTGTAAGTTTTGACAATTCACTTTTTGTTTTCATCTAATAAATTCCTTTCTATAACATTCCTCTTTTATTAAGAAAGAATGCAACTACAACAGTTGTTACTACTGATAATCCAAACGGAAAATAGAAGTTTGCAAAAGGAAGGCTTGAAACATTCATTCCGTAAAATGAGGCAATCATAGTAGGCACTGCCATAAGAATAGTTATTGAAGTAAGAACTTTCATTACGATATTTAAGTTATTAGATATAACTGATGCAAAAGCATCCATTGTACCACTTAGAATACTGCTGTAAATATTAGACATTTCAATAGCCTGTTTTGTTTCTATAAGTACATCTTCAATAAGTTCTTCATCTTCTTCATACATATTTACATAAGATGCTCTTTGTAATCTTTTTATAGTAGATTCATTCGCCTTTAGGGAAGTTGAAAAGAACACCAAACTTTTTTCAAGGTCAAGAAGCTGGATGAGTTCTTTATTTTTAAGTGATTTATGAAGTTCTTTTTCTATATTTGCACTTCTTCTGTCAATCTGTTTTAAATAGAATAAAAATCTTGTTGAAACTTTATAAAGAATCTGCATTAAAAAGCGTGTTTTTAAATTGGTATAAACATTTCTGACATTACCTTCTATAAAACTGTTTATAGAAGAAGTTTCTTTAGTACAAACCGACACAAAACAGTCTTTAGTAATAATAAGCGCTAAAGGAAGGGTTTCAAACACTACTTTATTATCGTTAGTTTCAGTAGTTGGAACGTCAATAACCACAAGAGTCTGGTCGTCTTCTGCTTCCACACGCGAAGTTTCTTCAATATCCAAAGGTGCTTTTAAAAAGCCCATATCAATATTATGAGATTCGCTTAAATATGTGAGTTCTTCATGAGTAGGATTAACAATGTTGATCCAGCACCCAGGCTGAAACTCATCGATTTGTGTAATTTTTGAGTCTAAAGTTTTATAATATTTATACATTTTACTCACCAAGCCTTTCCGGATATATTGGTTGTATGCCAAACAGATTTATCTGCTCATTAAACATAAATTTTGAAATATAAGATTTTTCCATATCTTCTGCCACATATGTATATATTTTGGAAGCGGGAAAAAAAGATATAACGCATATTATGAGATAGGATATTAACACTCCCTGAAAAAAACCTAAAATCGCTCCCAAAATCTTATTGATATGCCCTACTATTATTATCTTGTTTATAAACTTTGCTAACTTCTTAATAAAGAATGAGCAAATAAAAAGGGATATAAAAAGAAGTATTATACTTATTACATTGACGACAAAAACTGTAAAAATCTCTGCCATTGATGTTGCAGTATGACCTATTATATTTTCTGTTGATAAAACCACCGTATCGTGTATAAATGATGGCAGATTAACAAATGTTTCTTCTGATATATTTACACTGCTTGTAAAAGTCGTAACAAAATAATCATAAATTGTATCTTTTAAACGAGTGTTCATAAGTATTTTTGCAAGATGGGGATAAAACGCACCTGTTAACCCCATTACCAACACCAGAGAAAACACATCAAAGACGGTTTTTATAAACCCTGACTTCCATCCCCACACAGTAAAAATTAAAATAATAAGAAGAATAATCAAACCTACTAAGGATATATTCATATTAAATCACACCTTTTAGTCAACAATTCTAATTTCTGAATTTGCGATAAATACAAATTTATTATTTAAAAAGAATGCCTGTTGCAAATCTTTATTATACTCTATTGTTCTTATAACTCTTCCTCTTTTGGTAAGCAGTGTAACATCTCTTAGGCCACTTAGAAGAATATGATTTTTTGTTGCATCGATGCTTATAATTGCTTCTTCGGTTTCATATCTTCCAAGAAGTTTCCCGTCTTTATTTATAACTTCTACAACCGAGCCGTTACCACTTTGACTGCCAAATACAAAAGCCATATTACCGTTATTTATCTTTTTATACGAATTAAGCATTTTATTATCAAACGAATATGTATGTTTATGCTGGCCTGAGTCATTAAAATAATATGTTCCCATATCGCTTAAAACAACTAATTTGTTTTTTGAATAGAAATTTACATTTGTAAAAAATGTATTCTCAAATATCGTTTCACTATACGGATCCTCACTGCCTATATCAAAGAAAATTATTTTAGAATTAAGCACCCCTGTTGAAAGTTCAGTAGTAATAATTACAAGTTTATTGGTTTTATCCATAAATGCTGCGTCAACTATATTATTAACTCCTGAATGCCATATAAATTTCTGGTTACCGTCAGAAGAATATAATATAACCTGATTTTTAGCATCATCATCTTCAGCGATTACTATAAACTCTCCGTTGTTAAACGGTTTTGCAAATATGATATTCGATTTTTCTGATAACTGGGTTATTATTTTATCATTATTAAAAAGCACCAAGTTTGTACTGCCTTTATCATAAGCAATAATATAATTATCACATGATTTTATATTAAGATTGGTATAATGAGATGTTAAGGCAGTAATTTCAGAATATTTATTAAAGTCAACATTCTCGCCTTTAATATCATATGCGGATATATTATTACCAGAATATTTAATAAGAAGGTTTTTGAATGTTAAAAATTTAGGGGTTGAGCTATCGCTCAAATTAATAACTGTATTATTTTCCGATACAGGGTCGTTATACTTATAATACAATGATTTTATAAACTGATTATTTACTAAACAGTATCCGCAAAAAGCAATAAATAAAACTAACAGGATACTTATTAAAAGTCTTTTTTTATTTTTATCGTTTTGTACTCTTTTTTTAGTCATAAATAACCTCTTTAAGATATAATCCGTGGGCAGGAACTGTCATCCCTGCGTTTTCCCTGTCTTTACTTTTTATAATATAATCTACATATTCAGGATCAAATTTAGAGTTTCCAACATTTATAAGCGTTCCAACAATAATTCTTACCATATTGTATAAAAACCCGTTTCCGCATACTTCAATTTCAATTAAATCGTCTTTTTTATTTATATCAATACCGTATACTGTACGGACTGTATCAACAATGGGACTTCCCTGTGCCATAAAGCATTTAAAATCTTTTGTGCCCTCAATGTATTTTTTTGCTTCTATCATTTTATCTATATCAAGTGGAATTTTATAATTATATGCAAATCTGTTATAAAACGGATTAGGATATTTGGATGTATGAATAAGATATTTATAAGTTTTTCTTTTTGCTAAAAATCTTGAATGAAAACTATCGTCAACTTCAACACATCTTAAAAAAGAAATATCATAAGGTGTAACGGTATTAAGAGCGATGGGAAATTTATCACACGGGATACTGCTGTTGGTTTTAAAATTAAGTGTATAATCTATTGCATGGACTCCAGCGTCCGTTCTTCCGCAACCGATAATATCAACATTTTCGCCTGTTAATTTATAAACACCGTCTTTTATAACTTTTTCTATTGTTATATAGTCTTTCTGAATCTGAAAACCGTGATAACAAGTTCCGTCATAGGATATATTAAACCTTAAATTTCTCATATCCGTAACCTTTCATCAGTAGTAAATTAAATCTTAGAAAATAATTGCCAGAGCCATAAAAAGAGAAAATATCAAAAGTGCGTATAAATCTTTTATACCCGGTTTTGAATTTCTAAGCCTTGTTCTGTTAACTCCACCGTTATAACATCTTGACTCCATGGCTATTGCAAGTTCATCGGCACGTCTGAATGCGCTTACAAAAAGCGGAACAAGAACAGGGATAACTGCTTTTCCTCTTTTTATAAGACCGCCTGTTTCAAAATCTGAGCCTCTTGCTTTTTGTGCTTTTATTATTTTATCTGTTTCTTCTATTAAAGTAGGGATAAATCTTAATGCAATACTCATCATCATTGCAATTTCATATGCAGGAACACCTAATTTAACAAACGGTTTTAGCATTTTTTCTATTCCGTCTGTCAACATAATATGAGATGTAGTATATGTTAAAAGAGAACTGCCTATCATTAAAAATATTATTCTTAATGCCATAAAGGCAGACATATATATTCCCTCATAGGTAATATCCCAGATAATAAATGTAAATGCCTTTTCCCCTGTTGTCATAAAAAGATTAAGAAGTGAAGTTAAAACAACAAAGAATAAAATGGGTTTTAACCCTTTTAAAAGAAACATAAATGGTACTTTAGATGCTTTAACTGTTACAATTAAAAACAAAAGAATAATTCCAAAGCCCAGAAAACCTTTTACAAAAAATATGGTTACCATAAAAATAAGGGTTATAAGTATTTTGGTAAGAGCATCTAATTTATGCACAAATGATGAGACAGGATAGTATTGACCTAAAGTAATATCTGTAATCATATACTTCCCCCCCTTTTAAGGAGATTTAAAATGACTTCCTTTGCTCTGTCAATGGTATACACATCATCAGGAATATCATACCCCTTTTTTTTAAGTTTTGAAAAAACTTTTGAAACTTGAGGAACACTAAGACCGATTTTTTCAAGTTCTTCACTTCGTGAAAACACTTCTTTTTGAGAAGCGTCCATAACAATTTCTCCATTATTCATTACAACAATTCTGTCAACATTGTTTGCAATGTCTTCCATACTGTGAGAAACTAAAATAACCGTCATATTTGTTTTTTTATGAAGTGTTTTTATACTTGATAATATCTTCTTTCTTCCTTTCGGGTCAAGCCCTGCTGTCGGCTCGTCAAGTATAAGAATCTCAGGCTTCATTGCGATAACACCTGCAATTGCCACTCTTCTTTTTTGCCCACCTGATAAATCAAAAGGCGATTTATCAAGATGCTCATCTTTTATTTCACATAAAGAGATTGCCTCATTAACCCTTTCTTTAACTTCTTCCTCGCATAGACCCATATTACGAGGGCCGAATGCTATATCATCAAAGACTGTTTCTTCAAACAACTGTGCTTCGGGATACTGAAAAACCAGCCCAACTCTAAAACGAAGACTCTTGAGTGTGTTTTTATTTTCAAAAATATCTTTACCGTCAAGTAAAATTTGACCGTCATTACCTTTTAAAAGACCGTTTAAATGCTGTATTAAAGTAGACTTACCTGACCCACTGTGTCCTATGAGTCCGATAAATTCTCCCTGATTAACGGTAAGATTTATATTTTTTACAGCGCTTGTGGAAAAAGCAGTGCCGGGCATATATGTGTGAGATAAATTTTTAATCTCTAATATCACTTTGTTCCCTCCAATAATTTTGTAAGTTCCATAACGCATTCATCAACTGTGAGATTTTCAAAAGAAACTTTTACACCGTCTTTATACAGTTCGTATAAAAGTTCTGTTGTCTGAGGAACATCTAAACCAACCGATTTTATCAAAGCCACATTTTCAAATATCTTTTTAGGAGAGTCATCAAGAAGTATTTCACCGTTATCTAAAACGACAACTCTGTCTGCTTCTATTGCTTCCTCCATATAGTGAGTTATTAAAATAATAGTAAGCGAATATTCTTTATTAAGCCTAATCAGTGTATCTATAACTTCTTTTCTGCCTGACGGGTCAAGCATAGCAGTAGGCTCATCAAGAACAATGCACTGAGGACGAAGTGCAATTACACCTGCGATAGCAACTCTTTGTTTCTGCCCTCCTGATAATTTATGCGGGGCATCCTTTTGCCTGTTAAATAAACCAACCGACTTTAACGCCTCGTCAACCCTTTCTCTTATAACTTCAGGCTCAACACCAAGATTTTCAAGAGCGAAGGCAACATCATCTTCAACTGTTGTAGCAACAAGTTGATTATCAGGATTCTGAAAAACCATTCCCACATTTTTTCTTACATCAAAGATTTTCTTTTCGTCTTTAGTGTCAATACCGTTAACATAGCATACTCCGCCACTTGGAAGAAGTATACCGTTAAAATGCTTGGCAAGTGTAGATTTTCCTGAACCGTTATGACCTAAAATACAAAGGAATTCTCCTTTTTTTACCGATATATTAAGTTTTTCAAAAACAGTGGTATATTCTTTTTCGTTATACCCATATGTTAAATCTTTGGTTTCTATGATATTATCCAATTTATAAGCCTCCGGTTTTTATAATGCTTCCCATCTTCCGGTTGAACCGCAAGGAAGTATATAAGGGGAATTTTCAACAGGAATTCCAAGTTCCTTAGCAGTAACTTTGCCTTTATATTTTTTATTAACTGTCATTGATAAAATATTGTAGAGCACAGTAGGTGCAAAACCTGTTGTGTATGAATTTACAATAAAGAACAACGGGTTGTCTGAAAGAACATCTGTTAAAAGCGCTGTTAAGTCATAAATTTTATCTTCCAGTTTCCAAATTTCTCCGTTAGGCCCTCTTCCGTATGACGGAGGGTCCATAATAACTGCATCATATGTATTGCCTCTGCGGATTTCCCTTTCAACAAATTTAACTGCATCATCAACAATATATCTTATTTTTCTGTCTTCAAACCCATTAGCATATACGTTATCTTTGCACCAGTTCATAATGCCTTTTGATGCGTCAACATGACATACACTTGCGCCTTTGGATAGTGCTGCAACTGTTGCTCCGCCTGTATATCCGAATAAATTAAGAACTTTAACTTCCCTGTTGGCATTTTCAATCTTTTCCATAATGAAATCCCAGTTTGCTGCCTGTTCAGGGAAAAGCCCTGTATGTTTAAACCCAGTCGGCTTAACAATAAATTTAAGGTCTTTATAGGATATCTTCCAACTGTCAGGAAGTTTTTTTGCGCTTATATCCCAACTGCCTCCGCCTTTACTGCTTCTTATATATCTTCCATGAGCACTTTTCCATAAAGATTCGTTATTTTTTAAGTTCCAGATAACCTGAGGATCAGGACGGATAAACACATATTCCCCCCAACGCTCAAGTTTTTCTCCGTTACATGTATCAAGTATTTTATAATCATTCCAATTATCTGCCAACCACATACAAAAACCTCTTTTTTAAATGGTAATATATTGATAAAATATTATAACATAAAAAAGCCTTAAATAAAAGGCTTTTTTAAAAAATTCTTATATTTTTTTTATAAGTTCAAAGTCTATTTCCATAAGTTGCGGATTAGAATTTATAACTTTAATTAAAACCCTGTCTCCTATGGTATATCTTTTGCCTTTTCTCTCTCCTGTTACCGAGTGGTTTTTTTCGTCATAAATGTAGAAATCGTCATATATATTTTCGTATCTTACAAGCCCTTCAACAGTATTATCAAGTTCAACGAAAATTCCAAAACCTGTAACAGAGGAAACAATCCCTTCAAATTCTAAGCCTATTCTTTCGCTCATATAAATTGCTTTCTTAATATCTTCCGTTTCTCTTTCGCTTTGCTCTGCAATTCTCTCTCTTTCAGATGTGTGCTCGGCTGCTTTATCTATATATGAAGTGTACCTTTCAATTTCATTTTCATTTAGTTCATTATTTAAAATTTTCTTTAAAATTCTGTGAACTAAAAGGTCAGGATATCTTCTTATAGGAGATGTAAAATGACAGTAAAATTTACTTGAAAGGCCGAAATGCCCTTTATTTTCAGGCGAATATCTCGCTTTCATCAAAGACCTTAACATAATTGTCTGAATAATTTTTTCACTCTTATCCCCTTTGATTTTTTCCAATAGTTCCAATAGAGTTTTTGGATGAATACCGTCATTGCCACCCTTTAATGTGTAGCCTAAATTTTTAATAAAAACCTTGAATTTATCAATTTTTTCAGGGTCAGGCTCTTCGTGAATTCTGTAAATCATAGGTTTATTCTGCCAGTAAATATACTCTGCGACAGTTTCGTTTGCGAGAAGCATAAACTCTTCGATTATATAGTTTGCAATAGTTAAATTATACTTTGTAATCTCCACAGGGAAATTATTTTCATCATATATAATTTTACATTCAGGAAAATCAAAATCAAGGCTTCCTCTCATTTTTCTTTTTCGCCTTAGAATTTCAGCCAATGACTTCATATTCGAAAGAAGAGAATAGAGTTTTTTATCACACTTTTTCCCGTTTTCCAAAATATCTGTAACTTCTTTATAAGTCATTCTGTATTTAGAATTTATAACAGTTTCTTTAAAGTCATAATTTATTATATTACCCTTACTGTCAACCGTCATAAAAACTGACATAGCGAGTCTGTCAACCGACGGATGAAGACTGCATATTCCATTGGAAAGTTCTTTGGGAAGCATAGGGACAACTCTGTCTGCAAGATATACACTTGTTCCCCTTTTATACGCTTCTTTATCTATTTCGCTTCCCTCTTTAACATAGGAACTTACATCTGCTATATGAACGCCAAGGATATAGGTGTTATCTTCAATTTTTGATATGGATATTGCATCGTCTAAATCTTTTGCATCTTCTCCGTCAATAGTAATTATAAGTTTATCCCTTAAATCCAGTCTTTCTTTAATTTTATCAACGCCAACTTCTTTATTTATAATCTTTGCATCTTCTATAACTTTTTTCGGGAATATATACGGTAAATCATACTTTTTAATAACCGAGAGAACATCATTTCCTTTATCAAAAAAATCGCCAATAACTTCAACAATTTTCCCTTCAGGTTTTCTTCCCTCTTTACCAAAATCAATAATCTGACACACCACTTTATCCTTGTCTTTTGCATAGGAACAATTCTTTTTTGATATAAAAATATCCTTATCAAATTTCTTATCGTCTGCTATTACAAAGCCAAAATTTTTATTCTTGCAAAATGTGCCCACAACTGATTGGTTTTTTCTCTCTAAAACGCTTACAATTTCTGCTTCTGCGCGTTTTTCGTCTGATGCCTGTCTTATAATTTTAAACTTTACAACATCTTTATTTAAGGCATTCTTTCTGTTTTCTTTAGATACAAAGAAATCTTTTTCAAAGTCTTTTGATACAATAAAGCCATACCCTTTATCGTGGCCTATAAATTCTCCATCATATAAATCGTTTTCTTCATTGTATTTATATCTTTTCTTCTTGGTAAGAGTTACCTTTTTATCGGAGAGAAGTTCATCTAAAAGTCTGGTAAGTTCATATAAATCTTCTTCTCTTACATCAAGCATCAAAGCCAGTTCATTATATGAAAAAGGTGTAAACTTATTATCTTTTATAAAATTTAATAATTTTTCTTTTCTTGTCATATTTCTCCTTATTTTTTAAAAACAAAAAAGCTTCATCAGGACGACGAAGCTTATAAACACAAAATTATTTTTCCGGACTTATAAATTATTTAGAAATTAAAGTTAAAACTAAAGATAAAACAACAAATAAAACGGCAAAAACTTTTGTAAAAGATTTGAAAATACCGTTTAATGTTTTACTTTTTCCTTTGCCGAAAAATGTTTCAGCGCCGCCAGCAATACTTCCGGATAAACCAGCTGAATTACCTTCCTGTAATAATACACTGATTATAAGAACTAAACATACTACTATCTGAATAACATAAAGAGCAGTTACCATAATATATACCTCCATAAAAATTATCAACTTAAAGTATTTTATCACACAATTTATAAAAATACAAGTAATTTTTAAAAATTTTTACATTTTTTTAGGATGCTATACATAATGTTGACGATACAACCGAAAGTGCTCCTGCTTTTTTAAGCATTTTTGCACATTCGTCGGCAGTTGCGCCTGTTGTTAAAATATCATCAATAAAAA
Organism: Clostridia bacterium; assembly: GCA_017554615.1. Lineage (NCBI taxonomy): Bacteria > Bacillati > Bacillota > Clostridia > Clostridia bacterium. The sequence goes on along the minus strand of JAFZHY010000022.1, from coordinate 85,330 downwards.
GGACACGCTTACCTTTAAGTTCATTTTTATATTTTTCATCAATCTTAAAGACGCCTTTTACATTCTTATATCTCATTTTACCACTCATAAGACTTTGCTTTTCATTATCTCTCGTTTTAAGAATACATTTATTTAACATTTTTATATTAAGTTTTTGGGATAGTTCTTTAGCAATAAGTTCTGATTGATTATAACCTCTTTTATAAAATGTCTTTTTATTTATTGGTGGATATACAATACAGTCAATATTACTTACCTTATCCTTTATTTCTTCATATAAAAAGCAAGAGAAAGGCTTAAAATACCACATTTTACCCTTGAACTTATATTTTAAAAGAGCCTCTTTGATAAGACCTTTATATACAAATACAGGATAGTTTGCATCTATATATCTTTTATGCTCCTTACAATGAGCGCAAAGTTTACTTTCTCCAAATAACTCTCTTCCGCATATAAGGCATCTTTTCTCCTCAACAAACGGTAATTTATAGTAACATTTTAAACAGTAGTATTCTTCATTATTATCTATAAGTTTACCGCAAAACATACATCTTTTCGGATAAAATATATTAAGGAAAAATTTAAAAATATTCATACTTTTACTCTGCTCCAAAAATTTTGTTATTTATTATTTTATCCTTTAAGGAAGTAAGTCTTTTTGCTTCAATGTTATTATCAATCATAAGTTTTACGACATTTTCGCTTCCAACTACTACAACAAGGCTTTTAGCCCTTGTAAGTGCTGTATAGAATAAATTTCTGTACATAAGATTTTTAGGCCCGTAATATGACGGAATAATTATAGCGTCAAACTCACTACCCTGACTTTTATGAACAGTTATAGCGTATGCAAGGTCTATATCTTCAAGATTTGAAAATTCATATTCTGCAATTTTCCCGTCATAAAATTCAATAACAATATATTTTTCTTTATTATTTATTTCTTTTATTGTCCCTGTATCTCCGTTAAATACACCGATACCTTTTTCTCCCCACGGAGTTTGCCATGGGATATCATAGTTATTTCTTGTCTGAATTATTTTATCGCCCTCTCTTAAGATATATTTTCCCCACTGTTTTTCTTTTTTATATTTGGAAGGCGGGTTTAACTCATTTTGCAAAATATTATTAAGAGATATTGTGCCAAGATGAGTTTTTTTCATAGGCGATAAAACCTGAATTGACAGTTCTTTTTTTCCTTCAAAGTAATTAGGAAGCCTGTCCTTACAAAGAGAAATAATTTCTGAAATTATATCTTGTGTTTCGCTTTTTTTAATCATAAAATAATCAGAATTTTTACCTGATGTTTCAGGATACTCTCCCTTTAAAATACCGTGTGCATTATTAACTATCATACTTTCTTTTTCCTGACGGTAAATTTCGTCAAGATATACACAATTAAATTTATCTGAATTTATAATATCTTTTAATACATTACCTGCTCCTACTGACGGAAGTTGGTTTATATCTCCCACAAGAACAAGGCGTGTGGTGTTCTTTACTGCTTTTAAAAGAGAATTAAAAATAAGAACATCCACCATACTCATTTCATCAACTATTAAAACATCTGTATATATAGGATTTTTTTCACACTTAACAAACTTATCATTTGATAAGCCATTATTAAATGTTACCTCCAATAGTCTGTGAATAGTTTTTGCTTCTTTATTACATATCTGCGCCATTCTTTTTGCTGCTCTGCCTGTCGGAGCAGTTAATGTAACCTTTTTGCCTAACTTTTCAAATATGGAGATTATAGAATTTATAACAGTTGTTTTACCTGTACCAGGGCCTCCTGTAATAACTGTTATTTTATTAGACAATACTTTTTTTACTGCATCTTTTTGTTTATCGGCAAGTGTTATATTATTAAGAGAATATATATCATCATACACTCTTTCATAAAACAAATTTTTAGATTTTGTGATATTCATAAAAAGAAGTTTATTAGCAATATCATTTTCTGCCATATAATAAAGAGGAAGATAATAAAGTGCTTCGTCTTTTACTTCTTTTATAATTTCCCCCTCGGTAACAAGAGTAAAGAGAGCATTTATAATTTCAGTTTCTGACACATTAAGCTGACTCTCACAATACGAAACTATCAGTTCTTCATTAAGGTATGTATGCCCATTTAATGCGCCTTTATGAAAAACATATTTTACCCCTGCTTTTATACGCTTTACATTGTTTTTTAAAAAGCCCATTTGAGAAGCAATAGAGTCTGCAGTTAAAAAAGATATACCGTCAATTTTTTCGCATAATATATACGGGTTATCTTCAATTTTATTTATAGGAGAATTTCCTAATACTTTGCTTATTTTCATCGAAAGGTTAATTGATATATTATATTTTTGCAAAAACATTATTATATCTGTAACGCTTTTTTTCTCTTTGTATGACTCGCCAATCTGCAAGGCTTTATCATATGATATTCCCTTTATTTGAGATAAAAGCCCTGGATTTTCTTCTATAATATCCAAAGTTTTTTCTCCGAATTTATCCACTATTTTTTTAGCAGTAGCGCATCTTATCCCGCGAATTATTCCTGAGGATAAAAAGGCATATATAGAACTTTTGGTTTTAGGCATATTTTTTATATAGTATTCAACCTTAAACTGCTCGCCATAGTCCTGATGGTTTGTAAAATTACCCATCACTTTAAGGTTTTCTCCCTCGTAAATGTAGGGCAGAATTCCTACAATGGTAATCGTTTCATCCAATGTTAAAAATTCTGCCACAGTGTATCCGTTTTCTTCATTTGTATATATAATTTCGTTAACTATGCCTTCAAATTCTTCTAATTTGTTTGCGGTCAAAATATCACCTTGTTAAAATTTAATTGTTTTATCACATATATCAAACGCTGCTTGTTTGTGGGATATAATTATACAGGTTTTACTATGTAATTTTTTAACTTCACATAGAAAGTCTTTTTCTGTTTGTTCATCAAGTGCAGAAGTTGCTTCATCAAGCAGTAAAAACTGAGCATCAGAAATAAGCGCTCTTGCTATTGCAACCCTTTGAATCTGCCCTTCAGAAAGCCCCACGCCTTTTTCTCCTACTATGGTTTTAAGACCGTCAGGTAAATCACATAGAAAATCATCCACTTTTGAAATTTTACATACCCTTTTAATTTCATCTTCTGATACAGAGTCGTTAAAAAATCTTATATTATCTTCTATTGAGCCTGATAAAACCATATTCCCCTGAGGAACATAGGAGAATAAGCCTCTTGTTTTTTCGTTTATATAAACTTTTTCGCCATTTTTAAGTAAAAAATAAATTTCCCCTGTCAGTGGTTTTATAACACCTAAAAGAAGTTTTAAAAGTGTACTTTTACCTATGCCTGAAATTCCGCTTATGGCAACAAATTCGCCCACACCTATTTCATATGAGAAATCTTCAATTACTGTGTTTCTATCGTCATATTTAAAGTTTACAGACGAAAATACTATTGACTTGATTTCGTCTTTAAAACTGTTTATATATTCGTCAGAGAATGATATTTCATCTTCTTTTAAATCCTCGATTTCCATAATTCTTTCACTGGATGCAATAGCATGGAAATACTGAGGAATTATTCCTGAAAGACCTTTTAGAGGAGTTTGCACCTGCGATACTAACTGAAGCATCGCTGTTAGAGTACCAACAGAAATTAAATTTAAAGATAATTTATATGCACCCCAGCCAAGAGCAAAATAATATCCGAATGTAAATGCTATATATACAAATATATTGGCAACTATACTGATAGTGTTTCTTTTTAATTTATAATTGTAATTAACCTTCTGAATATCCAATGTTTCTTTCGATATTGCATTTTCTGTTTTAAACGCTTTAATAACAAGAATGTTTGAAAGCGCTTCCTGAATGTAAGACTTAACCTTTCCATCAGTTTCCTGACATTTTTTATGAAGAGATTTCATTTTTTTGCTGTAAATCTGAGTGGTAAGAAAGAATAATGGACCACAAACAAGATAGATAAGTGCAAAATATTTATCCAGCCAGAATAACATTATAAATGCACCTGTAAGCCTTGTAACAAGAGAAACAAGAAGAGGAACTATATTAACAAAAGAATTTGTGATAACTAAAGTATCCCCTGTAATTCTGTTTAATAAATCGCCTGTATGATAATTGTAGATAGCCGAAATATCCTTTTTAAGCAATTTATTAAAAACATTGGTTTTAATATTCATTTCAAGTTTACCGCTTATTTTAATACTAAGACGGCTGTATGCAACATGCAATATAAGTTCTAAAACAATAAGGAATATAAGACATATGATATTATTTAAAAAATTCCCATGAGATGACTTGGTAGCAATATCTACAACCTGCTTACTAAAATATGTAAAACCTACAAGGCAGACAGCAGTCAGTGCGCTTATCAATGTTAACAAAACCAGTTGAATTACAACTGATTTTGAATTATTTATTATCCATTTTAGCGCAGATTTACTTTTCATCTTTTAATAAACCCCCAGATTTTTAACAATGCTTTAATAACAGGTTTTCTTACTTTAAGGAGAAAACACCAGAAAACTGCATAAAACTTACTAATAAAACTATCGGCTTTAATGCTTTTGCCTTTTCTTACAAAGGAAGTAACTTTTCCCATAATCTGGTCTTTGTAAATCGGATATTCTATGAGTATTTGATTATCTCCGCAAAGATAAAAAATCTCATCTTTTACTTTTACCACACGGTGAAGCACTAATTCCCCATTTTTTCTAAGATAAAGAATTATATCATATTTCTTATAATCATCAGTTCTCTTTACTGTAACCGAATCTCTTAAATGTTTAAATAAAGGGAACATACTGTTCCCTGTAACTGTAAGTTGAACACTTTTATTATTTTCCAACATTTCTTTAATAAACGGTGCCAGTTCTTTTGTTGTTTTATAAATTCTATTATTCACAAATTGCTCCTATTGTTTTAAGACTACTCACAAACTCGTCTATATCGGCACTGACAACTTCCCTGTCAACATTATATTCTTTTAAAAATTCATCTATAAGTTCATCTTTTGTAATATCATTTTGCATTTTATTCCACATAAAATATCCGGTTTCGTTAAGGGTAATCATTCCGTTTAAATCTACTGTTTCAACACCTGTCGGGATAACTATATAACTACCGCCTATTTCACTTAAAACAAATGTATCTTTTATTTTCATTTAAATTCTCCTTTTATATTAAATCAAGTTCCTTAGCAACCACTTTCGGTGCTTCGTCAGATATTGTGCATTTTAATCTGTATATAGGCACTGATTCAACCATTTTGGAAATATTTCCAAGTGCTTTTTTTGCAATATCTTTATATGAAGCAACAATAGTTTGTGAAATTATTTTAAACACAGATTCAGGTGCATAAATTCTTTCAATTTCGTTTGTCTTGCCTCTTTCGAGAAAAACAAGTGCTTTAAGAGGAACTCTTTTATTAACGTTAATTTCCGTTTTACCGCTCCAAGGGCATCCGTATAAATACCACACACCGTCAACCATACGGATAACAGGCATATCATCATTTATTATTTCCACTCCGTCAAAAACCTTCATCCATAGCCTTGTATGAGTGGACTTACCTGTACCCGAATCGGCAGAAAACATAATACCGTTATTTTTATATGATATTGAAGAAGAGTGAAGAGACATTCCTAAGTGGTTTATCATAATATACTTAACAATATGCCCTATCATATTAAACTGACGGATATTAAGCGATGCACCACCCAAATCTTCAACATCGAACAGTTCACAATCAATACTTGTCCAGTTTTCGTTAAAGCGAATTATTGCAGAACAGGTTTCTTCTTTTAATAAGTCGTAATAATAATAGCAGTTATCCCCTTTGGCAAAGACTTTGTAATCTTTTTTTTCCATAATTTCGCCGTCAGGAATATCAATTTTATCACTTTGTTTATATCTTACAATAATATCGCATTCTTTATCTTCAGGAATAATATAGTTTCTTAATCTGTATTTTAAATAGTCATACATTACTCCTTCAAGTTGGATATTAATATCCGCTATACATATCTTCATATTTTTTACCTTTTTAATTTATTTTTCGGCATTATTATCAGCGTCAGAATTTTCTTTAGATTCATCACCCTGTTTAGGATTTTCGCCCTCAATTAAAGACTGCTGGAATTTCTTTTCAGCACTCTCAACACAATAAATACCAACAATAACAAACACCTGAGAAACCATTGCAGAAATAAGAAGTGTAACATTATATACAGTTGACTGAACTCTTATCGCAATTGGAATACTAAGCCCTACAAGTACAACAGTAAACGCTATGCATATACGAATTAGTGCATCTAATTGATACAACTTATCTGCATAGTTCTTTGCTCTTAGTGCAAATCTTTTCTGGTTTATAAGATTGGACATAAGAATAAGAACCAAAAGTGTAATAGTAGAGTGGAAAAGGAAATAATAAGCCATTTCCTTATCTATAAGCAATACTATAATACTTATAAATATGTACGGAATAAGGTATTTCGAGAATGTTCTTGCTGACCTGTCATACTCATAACCCATTGCAAAATATAAGCACCAAACGATAAGTAAAAGTCTTGATATAATACATGGGATAAGTGCCTGAGTAACATAGTAAAAGTCAACTCTTAAAATTCTTGTACCGATACATAAAACTACAAAATTGGTTATAATTGTGGTAATACACGCTAAAACGCCAAATAGTTTGTTAGTCTTTTTTAAAAACTCCATATTTTTACTCCTTATCTAAAAAATAAATCTGTTTTATTAAGTGCAACTTCTACAAAGTATGATGAACCTGAAACAATCTTTTCATCAACCGGTATAACAAGGTCATCACCGAATACTTCGGTTGTGGTTGCATCCTTTGCAATATAAAGCACCTTACATTCTATTCTTAATACGAACTCGTTTTCTGATGCCCATACCAAAGACGGATAAACAAGAATTTCTGATTCAATTCCATAATTTGTTCTTAAGTATGATGCATAATTTAAAACTTTTGAAATAAAAAGTTCTCCATACTCTCTTGCAAAATCATATGTTTCTTCAGGGTTATCTCCCTCAATAGCCTTTTCATATATTCTGTTATCTATACCGTCTACAATACAGGCAAACTTGTCCTTTGTTGACGGATATAAAGAAATGTTTTTATTTAATTTTGCATCATATTTAATAAACTGATTTATTCCGTTTCTGTTTGTAGAAAAAATTGTTTCCAAACCAATCAGTGCGTCATACTGAATAAGCAACGCTGCTATATCCTTGTGAGTAACATCCCTTAAAGCGCCGATAGTATCGTCTGCTTTAAGTTTAATTCCTTTTTCATACGCAAAGGTTAAAAACATATTCTTTTTGATTTCAATATCTTTCGATACATCTTTATATGTATTATTAATATTACCGTAAGTGATAAGTTCATTTGCTTTTTCTAATGCAGCGAATGAAAATGCAGCAACAGTATTTTCAATATTTGCATTTAAATCTGCCATTTCTTTATTTGCTGCACCTTTTTTAATACAACGGTCAAATATAATTAATAAATCTTTATAATACTTATGGTCAAAATAGGTTGATACAGGATAAGAACTGTATGTAAGATTAAATTCATCCTCTAAAAGTCTTAACGCTGCTCTTGCCATCTCGCCGTTTGTAATAGTTGCATCGGGCGAGTAACTTCTATTGTCATCAAATAAATTATAACTTTCAAAAACAGTTTTCATTGTGCTTTCTGAAACAATATCTTTAAAATCAGACTGCGGTTTGGTAAAATCAGTTTCCCTTGTTCTTATAATAAGTGTTGCCGTTTCTGCTCTTGATAAAGTATCATTAAGCCTTAAGTTAAGACCGTCATCCCCTATCATAACTTTATAGTTATACGCCCAGGAGATGGCATCTTTATTTTGAGGATACTGCTCAGTAATAACACTTGGTGCTAAAACTCCTGTTTTTGAGCCATGTCTTTTCCATAAAAGTTCAATAGTTTCTCCTCTTGTTATAGGTAAAGACGGATAAAAATTATTACCTTCTGTTTCAAAACCTGATGTCATAATATATTCATATGCCCAATGAGTTTTTGAAACATCTTCAAAATCTGAGTCTCTTCTGTCTGGACCACAGCCTATCATTTTAACAAATTCTGCTCTTGTAACAGTATTTGCAGGTTTAAAAGAACCATCTTCATATCCTTTGACAGTTCCGTCATTAACCAGTTTAATAACATTAGGATACGCCCAGTGATTTTCATCCATATCGTTAAAAGAAACTTCTGCCGCTACCGGTATAGATATAAATGAAATCATAAGTATTATTGAAAGTATTTTCTTAAACAAAAAACCACCTCATAATATCAAATTTAATCTTCAGTTTATTATAACAAAAAAAATATTTTATTTCAATATATAATACTAAATTATTTATATAATTTAATATACTAAAAAATATCCTCCGAAAGTATTATGCTTTCGGAGGTTTGGACTCTATTTTTTTATTTCATCAACAAATTCTTTTATACTGTAAACATTAAGATACGGTTTATCATTTTTTAATATTTCAAGTAATTCCATTGTTTTATCGGTTGAGCCTAAATCTATTACTGATATTTTTCTGTTGTAAGCACCGTTATCGTCTTTTAGCACCTTTAAAAGCAGCGAATGAACAATATTTTCGACACGGTTTTCCTCATTTTTTACTGCAACAACGGTATAAACTGTTTTATCTTTAAATACTCTTCTGTCCCCTATGTAAGAAAAAATGTTGATTATAGTCTGCACAAGACCGTAGATTGCAAAAAAACTTAAAAATACTCCAACCAAAAAATCTAAAAACATAAAATTACACCTCCATATTTTAATATATGAAGGTGAAATTATTTAAGTTACTCGTTTTAAGAATTGTCTTGTTCTTTCATTTTTAGGGTTATCTATAACCTCACTCGGAGTGCCGTCTTCTATTATATACCCTCCGTCCATAAATATTACACGGGTTGCAACCTCTCTTGCAAAATCAATTTCGTGAGTAACAACTATCATAGTGTTTTTTTCCTTTGCAAGATTAGTCATAACATTTAAAACTTCGCCTGTAAGTTCAGGGTCAAGAGCACTTGTAGGCTCATCAAAAAGAAGCAGTTTAGGATTCATTGCAAGTGCTCTTGCAATGGCAACCCTTTGTTGCTGCCCTCCTGAAAGTTGAGACGGATATGCATCAATTTTAGATATAAGCCCCACTGTATCAAGTATTTTTTTTGCTCTTTCTATGGCTTCTTCTTTATTTTCGCCATTTACCTGAATCGGTGCTTCAATGATATTCTGAAGAACTGAAAGTTGAGGGAAGAGATTAAAATTCTGAAAAACCATTCCCATCTTCTTGATAGTTTTTCTTATTTCTTTATCGCTTTTATATATACCGTTTTCGCAGATAACATCTCCATCAACATAGATAGAGCCTTTATCAACCTTTTCAAGTTTGTTTAAACATCTTAAAAATGTACTTTTACCTGAGCCTGAAGGGCCGATTATAGCGACAACTTCCCCTTGCCCGATTTCTAAATTTATTCCTTTTAAAACTTCAAGTTTCCCGAAGTTTTTATATATATTTTTTGCAACTAACATCGACATAAATAAATCTCCTGATATTTAATCATAGTAACTGAGTTTTTTCTCTATGTATGAGAAGAGTAATGTTAATATACCGTTAAAGGCAAGGAAGTATAACCCCGTAGAGAAAAGCGGCCATATAAGCCCTTGTTTTGAAAAGCGTTCTGCAACCATTAAAATTTCAATAACGCCTATAACTCTGGCAAGTGCTGTATCTTTTACAAGAGTAATAATTTCATTCCCCATAGGAGGCACAATTCTCTTAACTACCTGCATAAAGATAATTCTGAAAAACACCTGTACTTTTGACATTCCAAGAACATGCCCTGCTTCATACTGCCCTTTAGGTATGCTTTCTATTCCGCCTCTGTATATCTCTGAAAAATATGCAGCATAATTTATTGAAAATGCAATAAATGCCGCCATAAGACGATCTCTCATAGGAACATCAAAGAGAAGTCCAGGAGCATACAAAACAACAAATAACTGAAGCATAAGAGGTGTTCCCCTTATTATCCAGACAAATGTTTTCATAAGATATCTTAAAGGAGTAAACTTAGACATTGTGCATAATGTAATAAGAAGCCCTAAAGGTATTGCTATTATCAATGTTACAACAAACAATAAAAAATTTGTTTCAAACCCCAAAAAGAGTGATGAAACAATCATAGATACTTTATCCATAAAAATTACTTATCCACTTTCTTAAAACATAAAATTTTTCAGTGGGAGATATTTTCTCCCACTGAAATAATTATAAACTTATTGGGTTATAAAAGTTATTTACTAACCATAACTTGTTTATTCTGCATATAAGGAACTGAAATACTCATATTTTCCTGTCTTTCAGGTGTAATTGTCATACCATTCCAGATACAGTCAATATTTTTAGAGTTAAGTTCAATTTCTTTTGAATTCCAGTTGATTTCAACAAATTTAGGAGTAACGCCTAATTTTTCGCAAACTGCTGTTGCAAATTCGGTTTCAAAACCGATTAATTTACCGTTTTCATCATTATAGTTCATTGGAGCAAATAGTGTGATACCGATAATAAGTTCGCCTTTTTGTTTAATATAATCTAAATCACCTGCAACAACTGCATCGTCATATGCTTTGCCATCTTTAATAATTAAATCAGCAAGTTTATAAGTAGATGCAATTTTATCCATTGTTCCTTCATTTGCAAGTTCTAAAATCGCTTTGTTAACTGCAGGAACGATATCACTGCCTTTTCTGAATGCAATACCGTATTCTTCAGGATTAAAGTCTTTACCTTCTACAACTTTAAGGTCAGCAAAATCTGTGCCTTCTCCGATAGAGCCGATAGATGTAACATAGTCAACTATCGCTATATCTGCAGAGCCGGATTTAACATCCATAAGCGCTGTTGCCATAGAATCAACTGCTGTAAATGTTGCGTTTTTAAAGAATTCATCTTTTGTTGCCAATTCTTCCCCTGCAGAACCTGCTTCAGCAACAATAAAAGCATTATCAACTGATTTTGAATAATCATTTAAACCGTTTTGTGCCTGATTGTTACAACCTGTAATAGCAACGATAAGCACTAAACTTAATACTAACGCAATAACTTTTTTCATTTTAAATAACCTCTTTTCGTTTTTTTGTTATATTTACATTATACTTTATCAATTTAGCAAAGTAAAGTGTTTTTTGAAATTTTACTTAATTTTGTAAAAAATGCACAAACGACTTTTAATCATTTGTGCATTTTAATATAAAGATTTATTTAATCATATCTAAGAAAGCATCTTCGTCTATAATATCTATACCCAACATTTTTGCCTTTTCAAGTTTGCTTCCTGCCTCTTCCCCTGCTAAAACAAAGTCTGTTTTTTTAGAAACGGAGGAAGAAGTTTTACCGCCGAAACTTTCTATAATCTTTGTTGCTTCATCTCTTTTTAAAGTTGGAAGCGTTCCTGTTAAAACAAAAGTTTTACCAATAAACCTGTCATCTTTTATCACATCGGTTGACTCCATATTTACTCCTGCAACCTTAAGTTTTTCTATAAGTTCCAAATTTTTATCATCACTAAAGAAATCAATAATACTTTTTGAAACCTTTTCGCCGATATCGTCAATGGATATAAGGGTTTCGTAATCGGCACTAATAAAGTTATCCATATTTTTAAAATACTTTGACAATGACTTTGCAGTTTTTGAGCCTACAAATCTTATACCGAGTGCAAAAATAAGTTTAGATAAGTCGTTATTCATTGATTTATTTATAGCAGATATGATATTTAATGCAGATTTTTCTCCCATCCTGTCAAGAGGCGATATGTCTTCACTCTTTAAATAATACAAATCAGCAAAAGAGGATATAAGATGATTATCTATAAGCGAAGAAACAACAGACGGACCCATACCTTCAATATCCATAGCATCACGGGATGCAAAATGAATAATTGTTCTTAAAAGTTGAGCAGGGCATGAAGAATTTATACACCTTGTTGCCGCTTCATCTGAAAGCCTTAATGTTTTTTCGCCACAGGCAGGACAAAATTCGGGCATTTTATATATAGGTAAATCCTCTTCTCTTTTTTCTTTACTTGATGAAACAACTTCAGGAATAATATCCCCTGCTTTTCTTACAACAACAATATCACCTATTCTTATGTCCTTATCAATAATATTATCAATATTATGAAGTGTTGCTTTTCTTACTGTTGTTCCTGCAAGTCTAACAGGCTCTAATATTGCATTAGGGGTTAATACTCCTGTTCTTCCCACCTGAACTATAATATCCAAAAGTTTTGTTTCTTTTTCTTCTGCAGGGAATTTATAAGCAACTGCCCAGCGGGGAGTTTTTGCTGTGCTTCCCATTTTTTCTCTTTGAATAAGGGAATTTAGTTTAATAACTACTCCGTCAATTTCAAAAGGCAATTCCCCTCTTAATTCGCTTATTTCAAGTATTCTTGTATAAACATCTTCAATATTATTAAAAACCCTATAATGCGGAACAACCTTAAATCCGCATTCTTCCATATACTTTAATGTTTCATAATGTGTTTTAAAAGAAGGCAAAGAAGTTCTCTGGATGTTAAAAACAAACATCGAGAGGTTTCTTTCCTTTGTAATCTTAGAATCAAGTTGCCTTAAAGAACCTGCAGCAGCATTTCTCGGATTGGCAAAAAGTTTTTCTCCGTATATTTCCTGAAGTTCGTTAAGTTTATTAAATACATTTGTACTCATATAAACTTCCCCTCTTACTTCCAAAGAGGAGGAATTATTTATATTCTCGGGAACATCCTTTATTGTTCTTAAGTTTTCGGTAACATTTTCTCCTGTTAAACCGTCGCCCCTTGTTGAGCCTGTTACAAACTTTCCGTTTTCATATTCTAACGATACGGAAAGACCGTCAATTTTAAGTTCCACCACATATTCATAATCTTCGTTAAGATATGATTTAACACGCGCGTCAAATTCTATCAGTTCTTCTTTTGAAAAAACATCCTGCAAACTTTCCATTGGAACGATATGCTTAACAGGACCAAATTTTAATGATGCTTCTCCCCCAACATGCATAGTAGGAGAATTACTCGATTTATATTCAGGAAACTGTTTTTCTAAATCTTCTAATTCGCGAAGAAGTTTATCATACTCCATATCGCTTATTTCTGGAGCGTCGTTATTATAATATAAGTTATTATGATATTCTATTGTTTTTTCCAATTCTCTTATTCTGGACTCAAAAAAATCCATAACGTTTCTCCTTTTAAACTATTGCTATTATTTGTTCAATTGCATAATAAGGGTCTGTCATTCCGTTTTTTACTTTGAAATCTAAATCACTAAGAAGTTTTATAATTTCTCTTAATTTCTTAATTTCTATTTTGCCCTTTTGTCTTAAATATTTATTTATAAGAAAACTTCTACCGTTAAGTTCTAACATAGAAAGTGTAACATCCTGCGAAACTCTGTCATTATTATTTAAAATAACAACATATAAATTCATAAAATGGTCACATATTATAGAAAATATTTTTCCCGGAGGATGCTGATTCTTTAAAAGTTCAAGATCTGATAAAATTTCATATGCATTCTTTTTATCTTTATTTATTATGGCATCAGACAAGGAAAACACACGGTCTTCTATTGATTTTTTAACGAGTAAATCAATAACATTACGCGTTACTTCTTCCTCTTCATTAAGATATGCTGATATAACCTCAACCTCTCTTAAAAGACTGTTAATAGACGGTTCGCATATAGAAATAAGATATTCAAGGTCTTCCTTTCTTATTCTTTTTTTATTATTTGCAAACTGACGGTTAATAAAAGTCATCATATCTTTTAAATCAAGTTTATCGCATAAAATATCAACACCGTATTTTTTAATAAGAGTTAACATCGGTTTTGATATTTTCTTAGTATCAGTTTCCTTTTCTCTAATGATTATAACTGTATATTCCGGAATATCCTCAATAATTTCACATACAGTATCTTTAACTTCCTTTTTAGAAGATGTTGACACAATATTTAAACCATTTAAAAACACTATCTTTTTCTCACACATAACAGGGGCTGATTCAACTGCTTCTATAAGTTCGTTTTTATCCGGCATATCGTCAAACTGAGTAAAATTCATACCCATAATATCATTTTCAAGAACAATAGATTTTATCTTTTCGATATATGTGTCTTTAATATAATCTTCTTCTCCATAAAAAAGATAGAGATTATCTATTTTACCATCAGAAAGTCTTTTAGATAGTTCTTTTGAGTTCATATTTTTATCCTTTCAACATCATAAGAAAAGTTATTTAAAATAGATTTATCAGTTAAATATTTTTCAATCATATAGTAATTTACAATGTATTTAGCGCCATATTTATACTCGTCAATATCTTCCATAACAGTTATATATTCTTTAGAGTTTGCAACTAAAGATACCTTAGAAATATTATACTCATCTTTAGGTTTAAGTGTCAAGTTAAAATCATAAATTTGTACACTTATTGTATCGTTTACAGGGATTATTTCTCTTGCCTTTTTATCCATTATATCTGTAAAATACGGGTTAGTTAAAAACTGTGCAGGAACGTATATTTTATCTATGGTAAAGTCTTTATTTTTAATATATTTTATACACTCTCCGTTAAACGCCACATAAATATCAAAATGAGAGTTACACTCATTTTCTATCAGATTATAATTATACTGACCCTCCGTTGAAGAACCGTTTATAAAAATAGATTTATCCTTATACAGCATTATAGATTTACCACTGTTTTCCCCCTGGAAAACATACATATACCCATAAGGAAGTACTGCTCTTTCCAAAGGATAGAATAAATTAACCAGAATATATAAAATAAGAACAGATGATATAACATATTTTAAAACCCCTGACGGTTTTATAAGTATAAAGAAAAGTGCTGTATAATATATACTTATATAATAGACGCTAATGGATAAAGTTTTAAAATAACCAAAAGGAATAGTACCCATAAAGTTAATTAAATTTACACATACACTTAAAATTATATCAAGGGGTACACCTATAAAATATCCAAGTTTAATACTTATTAAAGATATAAGAATAAGTATTATACCGTATATCATAACAACAGTGATTAAAGGCACTATTAAAAGGTTTGCTAAAACTGACATTAAGGGTAAGCCTCTGAAATAATATAAGATAAAGGGAATGGTTAAAACAGTTGCCGAAACTGAAACTGAAATATTATCTTTAAAAAAGCGAGGAATAAATTTTATTTTGTCATTTATTTTTTGGCTAAACAGTAAAATACCCGCCAAAGATGTAAAGGAAAGTACAAATGCAACATTATGTATATAATAAACATTAAATAAAAGCATTATAAGGGCTGTTAACATAAGAAGATAAATATCCATTATTTTCTCTCTGTTGGTTAAATCTGCAAAAGAAAGGATAACAGTCATAATAAGAACTCTTATTACAGACGGTGTAAACCCTATAAAAACAGCAATAAAGAATGATATTATAACAATAATTGCAGAGGACAATTTCCTGTTAATCTTAAGTCTTCTCATTACATAGATAAGCACCATTGAAATAATACTAAAATGCATACCAGACACGCTTACTATATGAGACAAAGAAAGTTTATTAAGCGAATCGTTAAACTCATCCGTTCTTAAATCATCATCCCCAACAAGTACGCCTTTTAAAAACATTGCACCGTTAAAAGAAAGAGTGTTATCTAAAATGTATATAACCTTATTCTTAAAATCATAAATAGATTTTAAAAAGCCTTTTCCACTAATAATCTCAGAGTTTTTATCATAGGATATAACATTATAATATAACCCTTGAGAATATCTTGACTTATAGTTTTCTTCTAATGAATATATATCCCCTTTGATTCTTATAGTGTCATAGTATGAAATATAGGGCGTATCATACAGGGTAACCCTTGCTTTTTTATTATATTCTTTAACATAACCATTAAATGTAATAACTGAAGTATCATATTCAGGCTCTGATAAAACTGTAATATTAAGTGCTACATCTTTATCATTTATATCTTTTACACTGTTTAGAGTATAAAAATCATAAACTATATAATAAAAGAAGCCTATAATAAAAAGAATCACAAAAACGAGAACTTTTTTAAAATTAAGTTTCTCTTTATATTTAATTAAAAGATAAATTAAAATAATAATTGCCAGACAAAAAGAAATTAAATCGTTAAATATTCCAGCAAAAATTATACCAAATAAAACTGACAAAATGCCAAACATATCAAACTCTCCAAAAAACAAAAAGGACTTTGCACTCTATTAAAATGCAAAATCCTAAAACTCAAAAAACTTTATAAAACTCTACGCGCTGTATAATAATGAGTATTGTGATATCCTGATGTAATCGGTGTATATGTAACATTACCAGCACCACTTGATGCGTGAATCATTATTCCGTCTGCAACATATATACCAACATGGCTTACAACCCCACCGTCTTTAAAGAACACAAGGTCTCCTGCCTGAAGATTTTCACGAGGAACATAATACCCTGCATTAACCTGTGTGTAAGAAGTACGAGGAAGTGAAATCCCAAACTGAGAGAATATATATTTTGTATATCCTGAACAGTCAAAAGAATTAGGACCGTTTGCTCCGTATACATAAGGTTTTCCTAAAAACTGTTTAGCAAATTCAACAATCTGATTTGATACACTGCTTACATACTGAGGAACTTCCCCAATGGTAAGATATTTATCTGATATGTAACCATACTGACCGTTATATAAAACTTTTACCCATCCGTTAGTATTTTCATATACACTAAACTGAACATACTGAGGAATCTGACAGATAACTGAAGAATCCTGAGACGGACCGCTTCTGAAATTTAGAGAAGTAGCAGTTGTGTACCCTTTTTGTTCATATGATGCATCGGGACGCTCAACACTGCTTCTGTCCACAGGGTTATCATTTCTAACATTAAGATATCTTGATGCAACATAACCTGTAAGACCGTTATATTCAATTTTTGACCATTCACTGTTTATATTTTCTGTAATATTAACAACT
Organism: Clostridia bacterium; assembly: GCA_017554615.1. NCBI lineage: Bacteria > Bacillati > Bacillota > Clostridia > Clostridia bacterium. The sequence continues at coordinate 68,180 of JAFZHY010000022.1, read as the reverse complement.
GTTCCATAAACCACTGTTGTTGAAATACCGTAATTTGTACCAGGACCGGTACGAACGTTAAGCACATCGGCATTAACAGAGCCACTTGCTGCATACGCAGATACGCCAACTGACATCAATAATAAAACAGAACAAACTAATTTTTTAAAATTCATATTTTCCTCCGTAATAAATAACTGCCACAACACATATGTACTGTAAAAAATGTTATTTGTAGTATTATAAAAAATGTTAGTTAAAATAAATTATAAAGTATTCACATTAAAATACGACGATAAAGTTACCGTCGCATTAAAATTATTTCTTAGTAGATTTAAGTCCAAAAGTAGTGATACCACTAAACAAGCCCTCTATATCCTCCCATTCGTCAAAGGAAAAAGCGCTTGTGCATTCAGTAGTAATAATGTCGTTTAATTTTAATTCAGGTTTAATATATTCTTTCATACTAAAACTCCTTAACAAACATCTTCGTCATCATTATACATCATATATTTTTATATGTCAATACAATTTTTAAAAATCTATAAAATATTTATCTGGCACGATTTTAAAACTTCTATTGCCGCTTCATGCTTCTCCGGTGTAACCCCTGCCATACAAGATTTATAAGCCGAAATTTTTAATTCAGGATAGAATGCTTTTAACAAAAGTGCATTGGAAACAACGCATATATCAGTGCATATACCGATAAATTCAACCTCAATATTATCAGTATTAAAATTATCTTTTAAAAATTGAGGAAGGTCTTTTGAGCCAAAGGTTGTCTTTTCAATTACATCATAATTTTTACCGTTTAGGGCATTTTGAATTTTTGAGTTTAATTCCCAGCCTCTTGTGCCTTTTATACAGTGTGCAAAAGGAAGATTTCTACCCTCCTGGGTATCAAGATAATTTTCAAAATGGGTATCATAAGTAACTATAATATCCCCTTTAAAATTATTTATTTTTTCAACGCAGTTATCCACAATAAGTTCTGCTTCCTTTGTTCCCAGCGCACCGTCAATAAAATCATTTTGCATATCAACAACAATAAGAACTTTCCTCATTTTTTTACTCCTTAAAAATTTATTCTATAACTAATTCATACGACGGACTTATAAGATTTATAATTGTTTTTCCCGGATTGATTACAAGTTCACTTCCGTCATTCTTTTTATATACAGTGTTTGCTCTTCTTGAAGATTTTGACCAGGTTATTTCCTCTACCTGTCCGTTTGTTATGTAATATCCTTTGCCTGTTCCCACAGTATTTATATTTCTTCTTGCAGTACCGTCTCCTAATGCTGTATCGTGTATAAGTTCAATAATAATATTTTTAAATTCAACAGGGTTTGAATTCTGCATTTTATAAATCTTGTTGTCTACTATTTTTGAATACACCTTTTTTCCTTCATTATATTCATATCCTGTTTTGTAATTATATGAATAATTCAATATAATTTTTGTAGCATTTTTTGAAGAATCTAAATCAAAATATTTATCGGCATATTTTATAGAGTTTTTATGCTTTGTTGTAAGATTGTAATTTTTATCTTCAGCAATTTTCAAGATTTTTTCCATATTGGTATAAGCACTGTGCCAGTCGCCTTTATACTTTTCTTCACGCCAGAAAATATGCCCGTCGCTTCCTAAAACACCGTTGATGTTATTTATGCCGAAACTTGATATATCAGTAGTAGCCTGAGGGCTCCATCCAAAGTGGGTATATATTGCATCATTTTCCATAACAAAATCTAAGAAATAATGTCTGGAAGAACGAACAGGCCCTATTTTTTCTATATTTGTGTTGTTATATAATGCCATAAATCTTGTTGAACCGCCTTCAACAACCATCTCATATACTAAATATGCTTCGTCAAGCCCTGCCTGAGGACGCGCACTCTTATCATCATTATCTATCATAACTGCAACAGGACGGCTGTCAGTGTCAACATATTTACTGAAAAATTCTTCTATTTCGGCATCTTTTTCATCAATGATATTAACAACAGGCTGGTCCGAATTATTTTCAGCACCAGGCTTATTTCCCTGTTCATTTACATCTTTTGGTGCACATCCTGAAATTAAGCATAATGATAACACCAAAATTAACGCAGTAATAAATTTTTTCATAGTAATTTCCCCTTTTGTAATTTTATATAAATTTATATTCTGTTTTGGTTTCATACACTTCCCCTTTTTTTATAACAGAATATGGAAAGTGAGAAAATTTTAAATTGTTTGGAAAAGCCTGAGTTTCCAAGCAAATACCACCGTGCACCTTATACCTTGACTTATCCTTATAAACTCTATCTGTTTTTATATGATTTGCCGTATAAACCTGTACTGCAGGACGGTCAGTATACATATTCATTTTAATACCTGTAATATCCCCCGTAAGCGCAGCACATTTTCTATAACCTCTCCCAAAGAGAGCAAAATTATGGTCAAGTCCTCCAAACATCGATATCTGCTTATCCTGACTTTTAATACTCAAATTTAGTTCTTTTTCCTTAGTAAAATCAAAAGGTGTATCTTTAACCGATAAAATTTCGCCATAAGGAAGACACTCCTTAGAGTTAGGAGTATAAAATAAACTGTTAAGCCATAATTTATGAGAATAAACATCTCCGCTGTTATGTCCGTTTAAATTAAAATAACTGTGGTTGGTAAGATTTATAACAGTATCTTTATAGCTTATCGCATGATAGGATATTTTTAGCGAATTATAACTTGTAAGAGTATACGTTACATTAACCTTAACCGTTCCTGGAAACCCCTCTTCATTATCAGGGCTTATACTAAAAAGAGTAATTGCAGGTTCATTTGAATTTAGAATTTTTACATCCCATATCTTTTTATCAAAAGATAAAATGCCCCCATGAAGATTGTTATTTTTGTCATTAGCATTTAATTTATACTCTGTACTGTCAATAGTAAACCTTGAATCTTCAATTCTATTGGAATTTCTGCCTATCATTGCTCCGAAATATCCGTAGTTATCCAAATAATCATTAAAATTATCAAAGCCAAGAACAACATCTATGTCTTTATATTCAAGTCTTTTGATTATTCCGCCATAATTTATAATCTCAGCCTTAAGCCCCTTTTTATTATCAAGCGTATATAAAAAAACTTCTTTTTTTCCTGAAATACCCAACAGCGTTTTTTTCACATACATAATATTTCTCCTTTTATTGTATACAAATATTTATATATAGTCAACATATTTATTATATGTCATAAAATGAACTAAATGACATTTTTATTGCATATATATACTTTATTAAAAAAAATAGAAAAAAAGATTGTTAAATACTTGTCAAACCTTTAAACATATGATATAATGTTGTAAGTTTTCGCAGAAATATGCGAATTTGATAATTTTTTAACAAAGTGTATTAATTTATTTCATTTTGGAAAGAGGTAAAAAACTATGAACAAAATTACTATCATCGGAAGCGGAAGTGTTGGGGCAACAATAGCATATACACTTACAGTTTCAGGAATCTCATCTGAAATCGTGCTTATAGACATTGCGCAGGAAAAAGCACACGGTGAAGCGCTTGATATAAAACAAGGTCTTCCCTTCTTAAATCCTTGCACTGTAAACGCAGGAGGTTATGAAGATGCAAAAGATTCTGACATTGTAATTATAACATCAGGTGTAGCAAGAAAACCCGGTCAGACAAGACTTGACCTTGCTAAGACAAATATAAATATATTAAGAAACATTATGCCTCAGATTACAAAGAGCGCTCCGAATGCAATATATCTTATCGTAAGTAACCCTGTTGATATTTTAACATATGTATTCTGCAAAGAATCAGGAATACCTGAAAACAGAATTATAGGTTCAGGAACAATTCTTGACACATCAAGACTTCGTTCCCGTCTTTCTGAATATTTTTCAATCAGCCAGAAAAATGTTCACGCATATGTATTCGGCGAACATGGAGATTCATCTTTTATACCATGGTCTTTAGCGAATGTATCAAACGTTCCTATTGCTAACTGCGATAAATCATTCGGCTTAAGAAACGAAGAACTTCCTGAGTTTTCCACCGAAGCAGTTGAAGACTATGTAAGAAAAACTGCAGCAGTTGTTATAGAAAGCAAGGGTGCAACATTCTACGCAGTATCAGCATCCGTTTGTTATATATGCAAATGTATCTTAAGCGGAATTGATACAACAATGACTGTATCAACAATGATGCACGGTGAATACGGAATTGACGATGTATGTTTAAGCACACTTTCTATTATAGGAAGCACAGGTATAAGAGGAATGGTTAACCCTCCTCTTACAGATGAAGAAATTGCTAAACTTAAAAACAGCGCTGATAAATTAAAATCAATAATCAAAGATGCTGAAATAAATAAGTAAGGAGAATAAAGATTATGGAATACCGTATAGAACACGATTCAATGGGCGAGGTTAAAGTACCTGCCGATAAATTATGGGCTGCACAGACACAAAGAAGCCAGGAAAACTTCCAGATAGGCGTTAATATAGAAACAATGCCTAAGGAAATTATCCACGCATTCGGCATACTTAAAAAAGCAGCGGCTCAGGCAAATAACGAACTTAAAAAAGAAAAAATGACAGATGAAAAACTAAGCGCAATAGAAAGTGCTTGTGATGAAGTAATTATGGGAAAATTAAATGATAACTTCCCTCTTGTTGTATGGCAGACAGGTTCAGGCACACAGTCTAATATGAATGCAAATGAAGTAATTGCCAACAGAGGTAATATGATTTTAGGCAAAAAACTTCTTCATCCGAACGATGATGTTAATATGAGCCAGTCTTCAAATGACACATTCCCTACTGCTATGCATATTGCAGCAGTTCTTATGTTAGAGGATAAACTTATCCCTGCTGCAAAAACACTTATAGAAACATTTAAAAGACTTGAAAAAGAAAACGAAGGTATTGTTAAAAGCGGAAGAACACATCTTCAGGATGCTACTCCTATTACATTCAGTCAGGAAATAAGCGGATGGAGATCAAGTTTGGAACGCGATGTTGAACTTATTGAGCGTTCAATATCCCCTCTTTTAGAACTTGCGCTTGGTGGTACAGCAGTTGGAACAGGTCTTAACGCGCCTAAAGAATTCGGCGAAGTAGTTGCTAAAAAAGTTGCACTTCTTACAGGTAAAAACTTTGTTACAGCAGAAAATAAATTCCATGCACTTACATCAAAAGATGAATTGGTGTTTGCACACGGTGCAATAAAGGCTCTTGCTTGTGATATGCTAAAAATTGCAAACGACATCCGTTGGCTTGCAAGCGGACCAAGAGACGGTCTTGGCGAAATATTTATTCCTGAAAACGAGCCTGGTTCTTCAATTATGCCTGGTAAAGTTAACCCTACACAGTGTGAAGCAGTTACAATGGTTGCTGTTCAGGTAATGGGTAACGATGTTAGTGTCGGTATGGCTGCATCTCAGGGTAATTTTGAACTTAATGTATTTATGCCTGTATGTATCTATAACTTTTTACAGTCTGCAAGACTTTTATCAGAAGCGATTATTTCCTTTAACAATAACTGTGCAGTTGGCATAAAAGCAAACAAAGAAAAAATGCATCACAATCTTCACAATTCACTTATGCTTGTTACTGCTCTTAACCCATACATAGGATATGAAAATGCAGCAAAAACTGCAAAAAAAGCATTTAAAGATAACATTTCTTTAAAACAGGCTTGTGTAGAACTTGGTTTCTTAACCGAAGAAAAATTTGACGAAGTGTTCCATCCTGAACAGATGGTTTAAAAAATTCTGCTTACTTATGAGGAGGAAAGGTAAATGAAAGTATCCTACTTTCCCGGATGTACTTTAAAAACAAAAGCGAAACAATTAGATATATATGCAGTAAAATGCGCCGAAAAACTTGGCGTTACTTTAGAAGAAGTTGAAAACTGGCAATGTTGCGGCGGTGTGTTCACAAACACTAACGACGAAATTGCAACAAAACTTTCTTCAGTAAGACTTCTTACTTACGCAAAAGAAAAAGAGCAAATGCTTGTTACTGCTTGTTCTGCATGTCATAACGTAGTTAAACAGACAAACTACGCAATGAAAGAAGACAAGGACTTTAATTTTAGAGTAAACCAGTATATAAAAGAAGATAAAGAGTATAACGGGGAAACTCAAGTTATACACTATCTTGAACTTTTAAGAGATTACATAGGGTTTGACAAAGTAAAAGAAAATTCAGTAAATTCTTTAAACGGTAAAAAAATTGCCGCATATTATGGATGTTTACTTCTTCGCCCTGGCAAGATTATGAAAACAGACGATGTAGAAAACCCTTCAATAATTGAAGAGATGATAAAAGCAATCGGTGGCGAGGCTATTATTTACCCTATGAGAAACGAATGTTGCGGAGGGTACATATCTTTAGAAGATAAAGAAAGTGCGAACAAAAAAAGTTCAAAAATATGGGAAAGCGCTGTTAAATTAGGTGCCGAAATGATTGTTACCCCTTGCCCTCTTTGCAAGTATAATCTTGAAAAAAACGGTTGCCCTGTGCCCGTTAAATATTTTACAGAAATTCTTGCAGATGCATTTGGCATAAAGGAGGATAATTAAGTATGACAAATAAAGATATACAAAACGAAATTATCCGTACAAGCAAAGTTAATGTGAAAAAATGTATGCGTTGCGGAAAATGCAGTGCCACCTGCCCTGCATATGACGAAATGGAATATCATCCGCATCAGTTTGTCTATATGGTTGAATCAGGCGATATTGAACCGTTGATGAATTCAAAATCTATATATAAATGCTTAACCTGTTTTGCGTGTATTGACAGATGCCCAAGAGGCGTAGAACCTGCAAAACTTGTTGAAGCAATAAGACTTTCTGTGATAAGAAAGCAAGGCAATAACCATCTTAAAACAGATGACATTCCCGCTTTAATTGACGACAAAACACCTCAGCAGTTAATCGTGAGTGCATTAAGAAAATATACTAAGTAAAGGAGGAGCAACTTATGCAAAGAATAGGCGTATTTGTATGCTGGTGTGGTACTAACATAGCAGGTACAGTTGATGTGGAAAAAGTGTCCGATGCCTTAAAAAATGAACAGGGCGTTGTATTTTCTACAAATTATCAATATATGTGTTCTCAGGCAGGTCAGGATATGATTATTGATGCTGTTAAAGAACATAACCTTACAGGAATTGTTGTTTGCTCCTGCTCACCAAGAATGCACGAAGCAACTTTTAGAAAAACTGCTGAAAAAGCAGGTATAAATCCATATATGGTTGAAATTGCAAACATAAGAGAACAATGCTCATGGATACATAAAGATATGGAAGATGCAACCAAGAAAGCAATAATATTAGGTAAAGCAGCAGTTGCAAAAGTTAATCTTAACGCTCCTCTTACACCAGGGGAAACTCCTGTAACCAAAAGAGCACTTGTAATCGGCGGAGGTATTGCCGGTATTCAGACTGCACTCGATATTGCAGATGCAGGTTTTATGGTTGACATAGTTGAAACAAAGCCGACAATAGGCGGAAAAATGGCTCAACTTGATAAAACATTCCCTACCCTTGACTGTGCTGCTTGTATTCTAACACCGAAAATGGTGGATGCAGGTCAGCATGAAAACATCCGTATTTTTTCTTACAGTGAAGTTGAAGAAATCGGTGGGTTTGTAGGTAATTTTGATGTAAAAATAAGAAAAAAAGCGCGTTTTGTTGACGAAACAAAATGTACAGGCTGCGGTCTTTGTACTGAAAAATGTCCGCAGAAAAATGTTCCTAACGAATTTAATATGGGAATGGATAAAAGACGTGCAATATATATTCCTTTTGCACAGGCTGTTCCAAAGGTTGCAACCATTGATGCTGACTATTGCACAATGCTTAAAACAGGTAAATGCGGAGTATGCTCAAAACTTTGTACTGCAGGTGCAATAGACTACACACAAAAAGACGAAATAATTGAAGAAAAATACGGTGCTATTGTTGCAGCGACAGGGTTTAACACAATAAACCTTGATAAGTTTGACGAATTTGCATATAACCAGTCTAAAGATGTTATAACCTCTTTAGAATTTGAAAGACTGACAAACGCAGCAGGTCCGACACACGGAAAACTTCTTCGTCCGTCAGATAATGAACATCCTCATACCATTGTGTTTGTTCAGTGTGTTGGTTCAAGATGTTCTTCATGTGCCGAAAAAGGCAAAGAATACTGTTCAAAAATATGCTGTATGTACACTGCAAAACACGCAATGCTTGTAAGGGATAAATATCCTGATACAGAAGTTTATGTATTCTATATCGATGTTCGTACTCCTGGTAAAAGTTTTGACGAATTTTACAGACGAGCAGTTGAAGAATACGGCGTTCATTATATTAAAGGTATGGTTGGTAAAGTTTGCCCTGAGGGTAATAAACTTATGGTTCAGGCGTCCGACTTACTTTCTAATAAACAACTTCATATAGAAGCAGACCTTGTAGTTCTTGCAACTGCGATAGAACCTGATAAATCTGCACGTTCACTTGCAACAAAACTTACTGCAAGTATGGACACTAACGACTTTTTCACAGAAGCGCATCCTAAACTTCGCCCTGTTGAAAGCCCTACTGCAGGAGTTTTTCTATCAGGTACATGTCAGGGGCCTAAAGATATTCCTGAAACTGTATCTCAGGCAAGTGCTGCAGCATCAAAAGTTATAAGTCTTCTTGTAAAAGATAAACTTAAAGGAAATCCTTGTGTTGCAAGTTCTGACGAACTTATGTGTAACGGATGTTCTATGTGTGCTAATGTATGCCCATATGGTGCAATTACATATAACGAAAAAGAATTCCGTATGCCAGACAGAACAACGAAGATGCGTCGTGTAGCAAAAGTTAACCCTGCAGTTTGCCAGGGATGCGGTGCTTGTACTGTTGTTTGTCCGTCAGGTGCTATGGACCTTAACGGATTTAAAAATTCACAAATTATGGCGGAGGTGGATGCAATATGCAAGTAAATAATGAATTCAAACCAAATATAGTTGCTTTTTGCTGTAACTGGTGTTCATATGCAGGGGCAGACCTTGCTGGTAACAACAGACTTAACTACCCCGACAATGTAAAAATTATAAAAGTTCCTTGTTCATGCAGAGTTAACCCTATGTTTATTCTTCGCGCATTCCAGAAAGGCGCAGACGGAGTAATTCTTTGCGGATGCCACCCAGGAGACTGCCATTACACATCAGGAAATTACTATACAAGAAGAAGAATGGCGCTTTTATTCTCTATGCTTAACTTTTTAGGAATTGAAAAAGAAAGATACCAGGTTGAATGGGTTTCTGCAGCAGAGGGTGCAAAATTTGCAGATACAATGAATAATTTTACCGAAAAGGTTAAAAAACTTGGAAAAAATAAAAGACTGGAGGACTTACGATGCAGAAAATAACACGCGAAATGCTTATAAATAAAGCAACATCACTTTTATCAGATGGCACCGTAAACCGAGTTCTTGGCTTAAAGGCCGGTGAGTTTGGCTATGATGTTACTCCATATGTCTTTTATGATAAAAACTCTATTGAAAAGGACTTTGTGTGGAACGATTTTTGCGCAGCAAACCTTTCAAAATATCTTATAAAAGAAACGCTAAATTCAGACGGTAAAATTTTAGTATTTTTAAAGCCATGCGATACATACAGTTTTAATCAACTTCTTACAGAACACAGAATAGACAAAGAAAAAGTATATGTTATAGGCGTTGGCTGTGATGGAATGGCAGATATCAAAAAGGTTAAAAATCTTTCAGGCGACGGAATTTTAAGCATTACTTCAGAAAACGATAAAATAAAAGTATCTACTCTTTATGAAGATGATAAATATATTGACATAACTGATGTATTATGCGAAAAATGTATGTCATGCAAAAGCAAAAAACACGTTTACTATGACGAACTTTTAGGCGACGACGGAGAAGTTTTAGATTCTGACCGTTTTGATATGGTTTCAAAATTAGAAAATATGACAGAAGACGAACGCTTTTTATTCTGGCAAAATGAACTTTCAAAATGTATAAGATGTAACGCTTGTCGTGATGTCTGCCCTGCTTGTACTTGTGAAAACTGCGTGTTTGACAACCCTAAATCAGGAATTGCCAACAAGGCTGCAGCAGACAGTTTTGAAGAAAAAATGTTTCATATTATAAGAGCATTCCACGTTGCAGGAAGATGTACTGACTGTGGAGAATGCTCAAGAGTATGTCCTCAGGATATCCCTCTTCACTTATTAAACAGAAAGTTTATTAAAGATATAAACGAATTTTATGGCGAATATCAGGCAGGAGAAGAAGTGGGTTTACGAGCTCCGCTTGTTAACTACACCGTAGATGATGTTGAGCCATCAGATGCTGTAAGGAGGGAAAATAATGTTTAAATGCAGTTTAGATAAACTTAATGATGTGTTTTTTACTATCAGTAATAATTACTCTCTTTACCTTCCTGTTGACAACAAAGACTATGCAGAATATAAAAAATGGGAAGAAGGCGTTAAATTAAGCGAAAGACTTAATACCAATAAAAGCCCTAAAGACTTTTTCTTCCCACAGACAGAAGATTTGGTTAATTTTAAAACTCAGGGTAAAAACATAGAGATTTTAGATTTAAGAGAAGAATGTGAAGATTTTGTTATATTCGGTGTAAGAGCGTGTGATGTAAAGAGTTTTGAAATTCTTGACAGAGTGTTTTTAACCGAGCCTTTCGATTCATACTATGCAAACAGACGAAATCACGCAGTTATAGTTTCTCTTGCTTGTACAAAGCCAAGCGAAAGTTGCTTTTGTAATACATTCTCAATAGATGCAACTTCCCCTTCGGGCGATGTTGTATGCTATATTGAAAATGATGAAATTTTCTTTGATGCAAAAACAAAAAAAGGCGAAAAACTTATAAGTTTAATTTCTTCACTTCTTACAGAATGTGATTCTTCAGTTGTTGAAGCACAAAAAGAGCGTACAAGAGAAATTATGAAAAAACTTCCTCTTGCTAATTTGAGCGCCGAAAAATTCGGAAGTGGAAAAACAAACGAATTTTTTGATTCTCCAAAATGGGATGAACTATCCCAAAGTTGTTTAGGTTGCGGAACTTGTACATTCGTCTGCCCTACCTGTCAGTGCTATGACATTAAAGATTTTAATACAGGAAATAAAGTAATAAGATACCGTTGCTGGGATTCTTGTATGTACTCTGACTTTACAAAAATGGCTCACGGAAATTCAAGAAACTCTCAGAAAGAGCGTTTCCGTCAGAGATTTATGCATAAACTTGTATATTACCCAACAAATAATGACGGTATGTTTAGTTGTGTAGGTTGCGGAAGATGTCTTAACAGATGCCCTATCTCAATGAATATAGTTAAAGTAATGAAAGAGTTAGGAGGAAATTAAAATGAATAATTTTGAAGCATTGATTCCAACAATCGGTGTTATAACTGATGTAAGAATTGATACACCTGATGTAAAAACATTCAGAGTTGTTACTCCTGACGGTAAAAAAGCATTTGACCATAAACCAGGTCAATGTGCAATGCTATCCATTCCAGGCGTTGGAGAAGCGATGTTTTCTATCACATCATCCCCTACCAACACCGAATATATGGAATTTTCTATTAAAAAATGTGGTTGTGTAACCGAATGGCTTCATCAGGCTGAAAAAGGTCAGCAGATTACAATAAGAGGTCCTTACGGAAACCCTTTCCCTGTTGAAGAAGTATTTAAAGGTAAAGACTTATTATTTATTGCAGGTGGTATAGGTCTTGCTCCTCTTCGCTCGGTTATAAACTATTGCAGACATTATAGAGAAAACTATGGCAAAATAGATATTGTTTACGGTTCAAGAAGTAAAGAAGATTTGGTAGATTATGATGAAATAATCAACGAATGGATAAAGGATGACGGTATAGACGTGCATCTTACAATAGACCGTGAACAGGATGGCTGGGACGGACATGTCGGCTTTGTTCCGAACTATGTTAAAGAATTAGGTTTTGATACCAATAAAACAGTTATCGTATGCGGTCCTCCTATAATGATAAAATTTACATTAGAAGGTCTTATTTCCATGGGTTATGATAAAACTCAGGTTTATACAACTATGGAACTTAAAATGAAATGTGGCGTAGGAAAATGCGGAAGATGCAACATTGGAGATAAATATGTGTGCAAAGACGGCCCTGTTTTCCGTTGCGACCAACTTGACGAATTACCTGATGAATATTAAGGAGGATTACCAAAATGGAAAAAATGGTTAATATATTCTTATTCGGCAAAAAGTATCAGGTGCCGGAAAATCTTACAATTATGACTGCTATGGAATACGCAGGTTACCAGCTTAAAAGAGGTTGTGGATGCCGTAACGGTTTTTGCGGTGCTTGTGCAACTATATACAGAGTTTATCCGCAGACTGAATTAAAGGCTTGTCTTGCTTGTCAGACAAAGGTAGAAGACGGAATGTATATTGCAACTCTCCCATTCTTCCCTCTTGTAAAGAAAGTATATGATATGGATAAAATTTCTGTAAATGAACAGATAATGATGCAACTTTATCCTGAAATATATGCTTGTATCGGATGTAACGCGTGTACAAAAGCGTGTACTCAGGAACTTAATGTTATGCAATACATAGCATATGCGCAAAGAGGCGAATTTGAAAAATGCGCAGAAGAATCTTTTGACTGCGTAATGTGCGGAGTGTGTTCTTCCCGTTGCCCTGCAGGTATCTCTCATCCTCAGGTAGCAATGCTTGCAAGAAGAATTAACGGAAAATACCTTGCTCCAAAATCTAAACATCTTGAAAACAGAGTTAAAGAAATAAAAGACGGTACATTTAATGATCTTATAGAAGCATTGATGGATAAACCTATTGAAGAAATAAAAGAATTATATAACAACAGAGAAATAGAAAAATAAGGAGGTGGATGCAATGTATAGCGAAAAATTTACAGAGTCTTTAAAATTGGTTGAGAAAGCAAGAGAAAATAATATTAAACTTGAGCCAACAAGAATGACTGCCAAGGAAAAAGAAGATTTACTTAAGGCATTCCATCCCGATTATAAAGAAAACGAATTTGCAACTTTAAAAATCGGCCCTAACAAAGGCGAAAAAGTGCCAAAAGAACTTGCAGCATCATTATCTGCACACAGCAGAATAAAATCAGACAGTGTAGACCTATCTAAACCTGACTACGATGTTGATGTTCTTATTATAGGCGGAGGCGGTGCAGGAACAAGCGCCGCAATAGAAGCGCACGAAGCAGGTGCAAATGTTATGATTGTTACCAAACTTCGTATGGGTGATGCCAATACTATGATGGCAGAAGGCGGAATTCAGGCAGCAGATAAGGAAAACGATTCCCCTGCTATTCACTTTGTTGACGCTTTTGGCGGAGGACATTATGCAGCAAAAAGAGAACTTTTGTCAAAACTTGTTTGCGATGCTCCTGATGCTATATACTGGCTTAATAATCTTGGCGTTGAATTTGATAAAGATGAAGAAGGTAATATGATTACTACTCACGGTGGAGGAACATCAAGGAAAAGAATGCATGCGGCAAAAGACTACTCAGGTGCAGAAATTATGAGAACTCTTCGTGATGAAGTTATAAACAGAGAAATTCCGGTTGTTGATTTTACTTCTGCAATAGAACTTATACTTGACGAAAATGGTAATGCTGCGGGTGCTGTTCTTTTAAATATGGAAACAGACGAACTTCTTGTGGCAAAGGCTAAAACTGTTATTATTGCAACAGGTGGCGCAGGAAGAATGCACTATCAAGGCTTCCCTACTTCTAACCACTATGGCGCAACTGCAGACGGTCTTGTTATCGGTTACAGAGCAGGTGCAAAACTTCTTTATGCAGATACTCTTCAGTATCATCCAACAGGTGCAGCATATCCCGAACAGATTTTCGGAGCGCTTGTTACAGAAAAGGTGCGTTCACTTGGTGCTAAACTTATAAATGCAAAAGGCGAAGCATTTATGCACCCTCTTGAAACAAGAGACGTTTCTGCAGCATCAATTATCCGTGAATGTTACGAAAGAGGAAACGGAGTTGAGACAGGTAACGGTCTTGGCGTTTGGCTTGATACACCTATGATTGAAAAAATCGGAGGAGTTGGTACAATAGAAAAAAGAATACCTGCAATGCTAAGAATGTTCGGTAAATACGGAATAGACATAAGAAAAGAGCCTATTATAGTTTACCCTACACTTCATTACCAGAACGGTGGACTTGATATAAATAAAGACTGTATGACAACCAATATAGAAAACCTTTATGTTGCAGGAGAAGCAGTTGGCGGAATTCACGGAAGAAACAGACTTATGGGTAACTCTCTTCTTGATATTATCGTATTCGGAAGAAGTGCAGGAAAAAATGCCGCACAAAAAGCAAAAAATGTTAATTTAGGTAAACTTACTCTTTCTCATATTGATAAATTTGAGCAAGAAATTAAAGACGCAGGAATAGAAACAAATGATGTTTCTCCTAAACTTTTACCAGATTACACAAGAAAATAAAATTTATATGCCGAGTGTTAATACACTCGGCAGTTTTATTTGACTATCGTCAAGTGATATTTACTATGTAAGCGATATTTGCTTCGCAAGTGGTATTTGCATACGCAAGTTGTTTTCTTTAATAGTTTGTAATTATTACTTGAAAAAGCAATATAACTAATTTATAATAATTATTGAGGTGGAGTTATATGGCAAATAGTATTTTAAGAGATAAAGCAAAACAATTTGCAAAAGATATAGTTTATATATGTAGAGAAATTAAAAAAACTCAGAAAGAAACTATATTGGCAAATCAACTTTTACGGTCTGCAACATCAATAGGAGCAAATCTTCATGAAGGTCAATATGCACAAAGTAATAAAGATTTTATATCAAAACTTGAAATTGCTCAAAAAGAATGTTATGAAACGGAATATTGGTTAGAACTTCTCTTTGAAACAAATTGCATGAATGAAGAAACATACAAAAAAATGAGAAATGAATGTGGAACAATTCGTAGAATGTTAATTTCATCATTAACAACAATTAAATCTAAAACAGTATTGTGAAATTTATCCTATACTTTTACCTGATTAAATAAAAATTTATCAATGGAAGACACTTATTAAAGAAGTTGTCTTCCTTTTTTACATATAAAAAACTTATTTCAACTGCTTGAAGTAATATTATATTCGCCTAAAACTCGGCGTAGCCGATATATCACGAGTCGCAGACTCATATCACTGCAAAGCAATATCACTCGCCATATGGCGAATATAACTGAGGCACCATTCTTACGAATGGTGCCTCAATAAATTTAATATTATAGTTTACAAATATCACTTTCGGTAATAAGATGATAACCTGCATCAACAAGTGCTTTTTCTGCCAAATCATTATCTTTAACCCTTAAAACAACATAAGCGTGTTTTTCAGTTCTTGCCATAAAGGCATAGAGATATTCCATATTTATTCCTGCTTTATACAAAACATCAAGAGCGCCTGTTAATTTACCAGGAGCGTCGCCAATTTTTACGCCTACAACATCTGTTTCCTTAATAAGATATCCTGCATCTTCTAAGAATTTTTTAGCATTCTTTTCGTCATTAACAATCAGTCTTAATATACCAAAACTTTCAGTTTCTGCAATGGATAATGCACGGATATTGATATTATTAGAAGCAAGAATATCTGTGATAGAAACTAATGCACCCTGTTTATTTTCTACGAAAACTGTAAGTTGTTTAATTGCCATAATAAACTCCTCCTAAGATTAAATAAGTTTGCGTTTATCAATTATACGAACTGCTTTGCCTTCACTTCTTGCTATTGATTTTGGTGCAAGAAGATGAATTTTAGGGTTTATTCCAAGAATATTCTTCATTGCTTCTGCAAGGCTCTTTTCAAGAGCAATAATATCGCCTAATTTATCGGTAAACTGCTCAGGATTCATTTCAACATTTATATCAAATGTGTCAGTATTATTTACCCTGTCTATAATAATCTGATAGTTAGGCTGATAGCCTTCGGATAAAAGCACAGTTTCTATCTGGCTAGGGAAAACATTAACACCGCGAATAATCATCATATCATCGCTTCTGCCCATAGGTTTTGACATTTTAATTAATGTTCTTCCGCATGAGCAAGGTTTACGATTAAGTACGCATATATCCCTTGTGCGATATCTTAAAAGAGGAAATGCCTCTTTATCTAAAGATGTAAACACAAGTTCCCCTTTAGAGCCTTCAGGTAAAACTTCGCCTGTGTCAGGGTCAATTATTTCTGCTATAAAATGGTCTTCATTAATGTGCATACCTGTCTGCTCACTACATTCAAAAGAAACCCCAGGGCCTGATGTTTCTGTAAGCCCGTATATATCATACGCTTTTATTCCAAGAGTTTTTTCTATCCCCTGCCTCATTTCTTCTGTCCAAGGCTCTGCACCGAATATCCCTGCTTTAAGAGGAATATCTGACGGACCATAACCTTTTTCTTTTAAAAACTCGCCTATATATGCGGCATAAGACGGTGTGCAACATAGAATTGTTGCATTTAAATCTATCATAAACTGAATCTGGCGCTCGGTATTGCCTGATGACATTGGCAAAGTTAAACACCCTACTTTGTGAGAGCCACCGTTTAGCCCCGATCCACCTGTGAAAAGCCCATATCCGTATGCAACCTGACAAACATCTTCTTTTGTGCCACCTGCTGCAACTATTGCTCTTGCACAACAGTCTTCCCAAAGGTCAATATCACTTTGAGTATAAAAAGCGACAACTCTTTTACCCGTTGTGCCTGATGTGGAATGAATTCTTACACACTCGCTAAGAGGTTTTGCCAAAAGACCGTATGGATATGCGTCTCTTAAATCGCTCTTTGATAAAAACGGAAGTTTATGCAAATCTTCTATTCCGTTAATATCTTCTGGTTTAACGCCTTTTTCATCCATAAGATTACGATAATATTCAACATTTTCGTAAACATGCTTAACCTGTTTTTTTAGTTTTTCTGATTGAAGCTTTTTAATATCTTCAACAGGCATTGTTTCAATATCTTTTTGATAGTAATTTAAAGCCATTTTCATCTTCCTTTTATGTATATATCTATATATATAATAACATTTTTTTAATATTTTGTCAATTTATAGATTTATAATAAAAAAACAAAAAGGACAGATTATTTCTAATCTGTCCTTAAAGTTATCTAAAATTATTCAGATACGATTTCGTAAGAAGCAAGTGCAACTCCGTTATAAGTGTCATTTACTTCTAACCATCCTGATAAGGAGGCAATATTATTTGTGTTTTTGATTTCTGAAACGTTTAATTCAGGTTTAACATAATTTTTCATATTCAAATTTCCTCCTTTATATTATTTAACAAGTAGAACTGGTCTGTAGTTGTTTGTGTATGTCATATATGTGATAGTCCAAGAAGGAACAACAGCACAACCATCAGCTTCAGCGTCAATAATCTGAACAGCTATATCAACACTGGTTTGATCAGCATCAATAGCATCTTTAACTAATTCTGTAACATCTAAGAAAATGTTAGATGTAGCATAAGATGTAGTGTTGTTTTTCATAACAGTAGTATCAGGAACAGTAAATGTACCGCCGATTTTACCTACAGTGTTATTTGTTGCATCAAATGCTCTTGCAGCAATTGTAAGGTTTTTGAAACCATTTGCATAGCTGATGTTAGTAGCTCTCATGTTAAGAGCGATATTATCAGTTGTAGCCATATTAGCTGTGATAGGGAATGACATAACAGCATATTTGTTATATGTTGCACCAACTGAAGGTTTAACTGTAAGAGCAGCACCAGTTGCTGGAGCAGCAGATTTTGTTACATTAGCACCGTTTACTTCAACGTTGTAACCAGAATTTAGTGTCATATAAGAAACATTCTGTGCATCGTTTTTGTAAATGTTGTTTGTGTTGATATTAAAGATGTAAGTTTCAGTATTTGATTTGTCAGCTGAAGTAACTGTAACGATTTTTTTGTTATTAAATGTGCCAGTAGCAACATCTTTACCATAAAGAGCAGCACCGTTACCAGAGTTCCAGCTTGTGAAACTGTCTACGATATCGATATCAGCAGCAGGGTCAAATGCTTCACAGTATAATTCTACTGATGTCATGTTAGCATTACCTGCTCCAAAGTAACCGTATACTTCGTATTCTTTAACTTCTGGGTCAAATGCAGGATACATACCTGTTAAAACGTTAACGTTAGCAGCAATATCTCTGTGAACGAAAACATTTTTTAATAAAGCGTTGTTAGAAACTTTGATTTCGTTGCCTAAGTTATCAGCAGTTAAATCTAATTCTCTTTCAAAGCCTAAGTGTTCGCCATAAGAGTTAGTTGTGTATGGCTGAACTTTAAATTCGCTTGGTGAACCAGTAAATTCAAAACCAAATTTTGCTTCAGCAGCATTTGGAACTGTGATACCATCCTGAAGGTATGTGAATTTTTCACCGTTAACGTATACACCAACGTCAGAAACTTTGTAAGCACCTGAACCAACTGTATCGTTAGCATAAGTACCAAATACATAAAATTTGCTGTCGTCTTCATCGTACCATGCATATTCAACATCAGATACAGCATAAGCAGCAACTGAAGAGAAAAGCATTACGATTGCTACAAGTAATGAAATTCTTTTTTTCATAAAATCTCTCCTTTTTTTTTAAAATATATAAATTTCATAAACTACACGAAAATTATACCATATTCAATTTTTAATATATATGGAAAAAACGAATATGAATAAACAAAACGAATATTTATTAACCTATATATTTATTGTTTATTTGTTATTAAAAAACAATATTAATTATGATAAAAAACTAAAATAAATTTTAAAACTTTTTATTTTTTTATACCTGTGGTTACAAAAATTGCAACCACAGGTATATTTAAATTTAAGAAGTTAAAATAAACTTTATAATTTATTTATCAGCAGGGATTAAACCTACCCAGTCATGAATCATTGAACCTGCACCTGTTACATAAACTGTAACTTTTGTTTCGCCTTTTTCTAAGTAAACATTAGTATCGAATCTGTAACTGTCAAGGTCGTTATAGATATCTGTCTGGAATCTTGCATCAAATGTTAAGTCGCCAACTGAGATTAATCTGTCTGCAGTTAAACCTGATAGAGTTGAGCAAGACATTACAAGGTCATAGTATCCGCTTTCAGGAACTTCAAGTGTCCATGTAACGATATCGTTAATGTTATTGATTCTCTGAAGAGTTGTATCATTATGAGGAGTACCGTCCTGAAGATTTGTCCAGTAGTTTGTACCAGGTGTACCGATTACTTCTGTATATTCGATAGCAGGAACGCTTGAAACAAGTTCGCCTTCAAGAATATTGTTATTATCATCACTTACAAATGGTACAGTATTGTTTTTAACTCCTTTCAATACGATAGAAGGGTTTTCTTTATTTAATATTAAAGGTGTGTCTTCAGATACTGAAAGAAGTCTGTCTTTATTTGTTAATTTTCCTGATACACCGTATGAGCTAACCATTAAGTAGTTATGTTTACCACTTGTTGGACCTGCCCATTCAGCGTAAATCTGGTTACCGTTTATGTATCCTTTTACAGGATATACTGTTGTTACTCCGTCAACTGTTACTTCAAAGTTAACTACTGTTTCAGCGCCAGGTAACGGTTTGTCATTTAGATATATATTATATGAATTATAGTACATATCAAATATTACATAGTCGCCGTCGATTTCAGGCTTGATTGTATATTTCTGTTCGCCTACTGTAAGAGGAAGTCTTTCTTCGTCTCTTATTAAAGTAAAGTCTGTTACATTTGGAAGATATACTTTTGCTCTTGCTTCATTATCCTGAGAAGATAAAGATACTTCGTTATTACCGAATGCGCAAGATGTTGGAACATCTGCTTCAAATAGTAACATACCATTCTTTGTAAGACTTGTTTCACGAACTACCATATAACGATCGCCTTTAACTGCAAGTGCACGACCGAAGAATGTGAAACCATCGATTGTTACTGATTCTGCATCGTCTATTTTAACATAAACAACAGTACCGTCTTCAAATTCTAATTTAACTACATTATCAATAGTAGTTTCTTTAATATATGCCTGACCATCTCTTACTTTATGAATATTCATAGTAGTAACCATTTTGGTTCCTGCTGTTTTTTCAGTTTTAAAGTAAACTCTGTTTTCAAAGTCAGTTGCTGCATTATTTTTAAGTGCACCAGCATAAGCACCGTCTGGACCTTCAAATGCATTGTTATAGTATGCTGTTACATTATCAGGGTAAGCAACTTTTAAATCAAGGGCTGCTTCGTTTTTAACAGACTGAAGACCATTGCCTTCATTATAAAGACTGATTTGACCTGAAGAGTTAATCCACCATTCAAATTCAGATTCTTTACCTGCTCTTGCTGCTAAATCGTCGATAACGATAAATGTGTCAGGTCTTACATAGATAATATCTCTCTGGAATTTACCAATTCCGCCTTTATATGCTTTTGTAGCATCCCCTGCTACTAAGTCAAAGTCTGAGAATGTTAAGTAATCTGTGATATGGCCCTGAGCAGTTTTATCGTCATAAGGCTGACCTGTACCGATATCATATGTGATAGTGTTATGTGCGTATGATTTTCTGTTCCAGTTAAGGTCGAAATCACTTAGGTATGAATCATAGTAGTCAGAGTCGATAACTAAGTTTTCGCCAAGAGCCTGGATAAAGAAACTGTTATTATCAGGATGCATATGACCTAATGAACCGTGGTCACTTGAACGGAATATCATAGCAACTTTATTATCATCAGTTACATCTGAGAATAAAGATACGATACCTGCATCTTTAAATAATTTTGCTTTTGGAAGCATTGTTGGTGCGATGTATTCTACATCTGCATTATTATTTCTGATTGCTGTTGCAATTGAGTTTGTATGGTAATAGTCATCTTTATCTTTACCACTCTTCTTCATCATCCATGCGTTGATACCTCTTTGGATGCTGTTATAAGAATCTGTAGCAACGATAGCCTGAATTGTTGGGATATACATATCAGCAGTTATTGATGTCTGACGGTTCTGGTCTCCTAAGATAGAGATGAATCCGCCAACAGGCCATTGATATGTAAGATAGTAGTCTCTGTTCTGGAAAGCAACATTCTTTCTAACATTGATTACGCCATTTGTAGCAGTATATAATGCGTCTGAGAATTCAGCATCCTGTGTAGCAGAAGATGTAGAATAGAACGGGTTATTTTCAAATGAACCGTCATCCCCTGTCATTGGAAGCGCATTAATATATAATGGTAAAATATTTGCTATAATATTTCTTGCAAGTTGAGAATCTTCATAAATTGCAAGAGCACCAAGAGAAATCTGACGACCTCTCCACTGGTGAGATGCGGCAGGTTTAGCATATAGTGAATTCATATTCGCTCTTGTGCTTCCGCCACCGTAGTATTCATACCATCTTTCGATATGGTTTTCAATAAGTTTTTTACCTGCTTTTCTTGCTTCGTCTGATAGGTCATTATATAACCAGTCATAAACATAAGCAATAGCATTTACAAAGTATGGAGATGTTGTATCTGAGTTAGAATTGAATACGAATAATTCTTTTGGAACCCATGTTTGCATATGAATTAATTTTTCTTCAACAAAGTTAAGATATTTCTGATCCTGTGTAACAAGATACATTAAAGCAACATTACCAACATCCATTGCATATGCCCAGTAGTTAGCACCGTTTGTACCAGCAGCACCAGCATCAAACATTGCTTTAACTTCTTCTTTTGATGGAAAATCTTTAGCCATTGCAAGTTCAGTTTTATTTTTTAAAGTTTCCAT
This sequence comes from Clostridia bacterium, assembly GCA_017554615.1. Lineage (NCBI taxonomy): Bacteria > Bacillati > Bacillota > Clostridia > Clostridia bacterium. The sequence goes on along the minus strand of JAFZHY010000022.1, from coordinate 46,317 downwards.
CATATTTGTTTTTTTGCCTTTAAGACTTCTTAACTGAGCGATTATATCGTCATTTAAGATTAGTCTTGGATGCTTATTGTAATCAATTAAAGAATTGATATATTCAGGAGTGAATTCTTCCATTCTGAAATCAACTGCGTCAGCATCAATCATAAATTCTCTGGTTTCTGACCATGTAGAATAGTTAGAACCTTCTTTAAATCTTACTGCCCAGTAATATTTTTTTTCAGTTTCAAACATAACGTTAAAGTTATAAACGTTACTTGGAATACCTATTTTTTCAAATGCAACATTCTGCATTTCTTTATCTGTGCAAATTCTTAGTTCATATAAAGCAGTGTTGCTTACAAGAGGCCAAGAAAATGATGGTGGGTTATTCTGGGATACATAATTATGGTCTGGTCTAAATGGCATTGCTGTATCTAAGATGTTTCCCCAACTAACTTCTGCGGCAGATACAGTGATTCCTGCAGGAATCATCATTGAAATAATTAAAAGTAAACATAAAAACTTTTTCATACTGTACCCCTCCTTACTTAATTATTACGCATTTAGGGTCATTCTGCCATAGAACTTCGTCCCCTAAAGCATTTGCAAAACTTTTAACCGGTACATATACACAACCTTTGATTTCGCTTGGTGCTACATCAGTTGTATACGCTACACCGTTTACATTAAATGAATAGTCGTTTAAATTAAATGTTAATGTGCCTTTATCCCCTGTTAGTTCATAAGATGTACCATTCTTTGCTACTGTATATCCATACCATGATGCAAAGTTATTAACATCAACTAATGAACGACCATTTACTACTGTAATAGGGTTTGCAAGGTATTTAACTTCGTCTTTATATAGTAAGTTAATAATATTAGGAACAAGACGTACAGAAGGCGCTGCTACATAGTCAACAGTTTTGCTTTCTGCTCTTTCTTTTACAGGTTCAAAATCTTCAGCAGGAACATCTTTTGTAAGTTTAATATAGTCGATGAAGTATTCACCACTTGTTGAACTACCGTAAGACTGAAGTCTGATAGAGTTAACAGATTTACCTGTGAACTCGTTAAACCACTGCTGAGAATATGCCATTACACGTTTATTTGCTTTATCGTGCCATGTATTTTTTGCTCTTTGAAGGTCTAATGCTGCTTCTCCAAAGTTTTCATTTTCTAATATTACGCCTGTTGTTCTTGTTTCAGGGTCAATTCTTACTTTTAGTGTAAACCACTGGTTATTGTAGTCAGCACCTCTTGAGAAAAGGTTGTTACCTGCAGAGTTTACAAAACAAAGTGAGTCATTTGCCGCTGAGAACTTGATAATTCTGAATGCGTTTACGCCATTTTCCTGGAATTCCATAATGAAACCATAACCAGGAGTAGTTGTAGGCTTAAATTTAATTCTTACTTCGAATGTTACAGCACCGTCAACCTTTGGAACTGCAATATCAACATAGTTAGTTGATGTTGTATCAACCATTTTTAAAACATTCTTTTTCTTTCCTTCGGAAACTTCATACTCCGCAACTTCGATAGGGTTTGCTGCATCAGCATAAACAGTTGTAAAGCAAGAAGGAATTGCTCCTTCTTCGTAGGAGGTAAAGTCTTCAAAGAATATGTCGTTTGCGCCTTTAACCAAACCTGTATTTTCTTCATATCTTGGTGCTCTTACTGCCCACGCAAAAGAATTTACGCTGTAAGTTAAGCTCAAGGTAAGAATAGTAAATAGTATAAATAACTTTTTCATTCTTTTTCCTCCTTTACTTTAAGATAAATATGTCGATAGGTCTGTTATAATTACCGTATGAGTGGATAAATACTCTTGTTACAATACTTTCGTCATTAGTATCTTCGATTATATCTTTAAAATCACGATATGCGGACATATCAGAAGTTGAACCAGGACGAACCATTCTGCTTTCTATTTCTGATGGTTCATATACTGTAACTGCGCCCATACCTAATTTTGCTGCTTTATAAGCAAATGTTTCAATTTTTCCTTCAATATAATTACTAATTGAAGAGTCTCCTAAAGTATCAGCTGTATATGGTACATAAATGAAACCATCTTTCTGAACTTCATATACAAAACCAAATTCTCCAGGATGACTGTTTTTGATACGGTTTGTAAGTACAAATGTTGTGTAACCTTCGCCCTCTATATCACGAAGAACTAATTCAAATTTTGAAATGTTTCCGCTTATAAAGTCAGCTGAGAATGTTATTATATCCCCTACCTTTAAGTTTGCTAATGTAAATTCACCAGAAACAAGGAAATCGCCTTCTGCGTTTTTAATATTGGCAGAGTTCATAGCAACAAGTGAAAGGTCAGAAGCAATATATTCTTTTACTGCATTTGCACAGGAAATATAGAATTTACGTGCAGGTTTACCTTCAGAGTCAACTGCTGTAGTAATTTTCTTAATTAAACCGTAGTTATTAGAAACTGTAGGGTCAAAGTCAGAATCTCCATCGTTCTTTGCCATAAATGCAGTTGGATAGATACTGTCTAAATCAGAATAGAATGCATAACCTTCTACCTGACGAAGTGATGGTGCAATTGATGTTATAGGAACTACACCGTATAAATCTGAATCTTCTCCGTTATATAAGAATGCTTTAGTAGAAGAATCACCATAGAATTTTGTACCGATATGTGATGAACCTGCTGTTGCAACCCATGCAATATCAGCGGCTACAGTTTTAGCGTATGTATCAAAATATACAGAGTCATTTTGTTTAACTGTTAATCTTGTTGCACGGCCGCCGCCATTTACAAAAGCAGTATCGATATATGTGATTTTAGCATCATTATTAGTTCTGTATCTAATTAACTGGTCTAATTTCTTATTAGTAATCTTTTCTGCAATTTCTTCAGTAGTAAATCCAAAAGCATTTACTGATACTGCAACATCTTTTAATGTTTGCACCATATTATCCATTGCAAATTTGTCATTAGACTTAATTTTTTCAGTGTTACCGTCTAATGTAATATTTTTTGCAGCAGGGAATTCTTCTAAAACGCCTGATTCATTCATGATGTGGAATATATATTCATCAGCTTCGTCTTCATGATATGTAACTGCACGAAGAAGACCCCATTTTTCACCTGACTGGTCAGCATCTTTGATAGAAACTATCTGCCCTAAAGCGTTTAAAAGAACTTCAACATTTTTGCCAAGATATATTTCATCATATTTCATATCTTCTGCATATGTAGATAATTCGTATTCAGTATCACCAATTATACAAATATCTTTATTTTTATCATTTTCTCCAAAAGATGAAAATGTACCTGTAACTTTTTCTTCACTGAAATATGCTTTTATATAGCCCTGATAAGCATCTTTTGATTTGTAAACAACAACGCTGCCATCTGTTTTTAATTTACCAATATTTATTTCTTCGCCTTCCATATTATAAATGATTGTATATGGATCATCAACTTCTACATCAAGTACAATATTTCTAGAAAAGTCATTTGCATCGTAAAGGATATTGTTGGTTCTGTCAATTTTACCAACAATATATTCTTCATAGGCATCAACAAATATTACATCATATACTCCGTCGCTATTATTATCAAGAAGTCTTAGTTCTCCCTGAAGTTGTTCGCCGTCTTCGTCGTTGAAGATTGAAATATTAAAGTTTGCATCTGTTGCTGCTCCATTATATATAATAGATGCACCACGCATATATTTATATAATTTCTGTTTTCCACTATCATCTGCTTTATATACTGTGTAATCGGAAATATCTGCAACATCATTAATATCAATTGTAACAACATTGTTTTCGCCTTTTGCTTCACAGATGTATATTAAAACATTTACATCTTCTGTTACTTTATAATAAGCACTTACATTGTAACCTAAGAATGAGTTAGGAGAAAGAGTGCCAACATCGATTAGCGCATCGTTAACCTTGATGTGATAAGGTTCAACATCGTTAGGACCAACAAGGTTTGTTATGTCAACCCCTTCAACTATACCTTCTGCTTTAAGAACTTTAAAGTTTTCATACATTAAAGTATTACCTGTTGATATTTTATAACTATCAGATGATAAACTATCAACCATAAGCACATTAGCATTTAATGCATTGTAAATAAGGTTTATAGCACAACTTACATCAACATAACTGTCTAAAGATACTTTAATGCTCTTCATAAGGTCGATTGTGTATGCAAGTGTCTGATATCCACCTGGATATCCGCCATTTGCTTCTGCAACACTCTGATAACCAAGCAGTCTTGTTAAATAAACAATTGCTTCTGTTAATGTAATGCTTTCGTCTGGTTTAAATGTACCATCAGAATAACCGAAAGCAAGTCTTTTGCTTTTTGCAAATTCGATATATGCAGCATATTCATTATCAACTGCAACATCGCTGAATGGAGGAACCAAAACATTTGCTGTTACATATTCTGCAAGTCCTGAAGCGTTTACAACAAGTTTTGTAAATTCGCCTCTTGTAATGTTTCTGTTAAGATTTACAAAGTTTGCATCTGCAATATTAAGTGCAGTAATAATTCCTGCCATTTCATCATAGTTAGATGGTTTTTCATAAACATCTGCAGCAAAGGCAAAAGTAAATGAAAAGCTACTTAATAAAATTGTTAAACTTAAAATTAAAGATAATATTTTTTTCATACTTTCAACTCCTTTACTATTTGATTAGTTCGTAAACTATTTTTGCACATTCTCCACGGGTAACTGCTCTTTTTGGTTCAAAGTTGCCGTTGCCTGTACCGGATAATACGCCCATATCTTTTAATGTATATACAGCATCTTTTGCATAATCTGAAATTTCAGCATCATCGCCAAAAGCTTCTGTTTCTGCAACATCAGCATTTAAAACTCTTGCAATTATAACTGCGATATCTTCTCTTGTTAAAGAATCGTTGCCACCAAATGTGCCATCGCCTTTACCATTTACTGCACCAGCTTTAACTGCTGCTTTTACATACTGGCTGTACCACATAGAGTCGTTAACATCACTGAATGTGATTTCTTCGTCTGTTAACTCTAAATTAAATGCAAGACATAAGATTTTAACAAATTCGCCTCTTGTAACTGAACGAGCAGGTTCAAAGTTACCATTTCCAGTACCTGTTAAGATACCTTTTTCGTTTAAGTATTTAGTAGGTTCATATGTCCATGAATCTTTAGCAACATCGCCAAACACCTGAACTTTAGATTGTTCAACAATAACATCAACATAATAATCTGATGAAGAACCTTTTCCACCTACGATAGCGCCTAAAAAACCGTCGTTTCCAGAAACAACTATACCGCCGCCACCGCCTTGTGGTTTGTTAGCATCTTTTATAAGTTTATCAAACTTAGTTTTAAGTGCGCTTACTGTTTGGTAAGGGCCCTGGTCAACAAGTTTCTGAACAAATGTTGATTTGTTTTTCAAATCTTCATATTCTTCAATATCAAGTCCTATATCTTCGCCGAAATCTTCGATAACATTTTTAGAAACGGAAACGTTTTCAGGATATGATATTAAGTCTAATATGATATTTGTTTTAATTAATTCAGGAAGTTTACTAAATGTAACATCCTTATTGATTAAAGAAGCATCAAATTTTGCTTTACGCTGGTTTGTAAGCTTAGAATATAAATCTTCTAATTCTGAGAATCCAAATTTTTCAATAATGTATCCTGCAGAAAGCTCAGCACCTTCGTTTAATGTGTTAACTAAAACTGCTTTTTCAAATGCTAAAATAATATCTTCATAATCAGCATCGTCTAAGTCTTCTTCAGTTATAATATCGTAGAATGATTCTATAACATCTTCTTCAGAAAGATAAGAATAAACACTACTATCTAAACCTAAAACATCATAAGATATTGAATCTATAACGCTTTCAATTTTAGCATCTTCATCTAAATCAGAATTAAGTATATCTAAAATTTCGGATGCTGAAGCATTTTTTGCATCAGTATCTGCATATAGACAATCAACTGATTTAATTTCATCGTCTAATACGATATATGCTTTATATGCTGTATCATTATTTGTATCAATTTTAACATCTGATTTCCAGATACCGTTTGCATTTGTTTTAACAACATCGAATGCTGCAAGGATATCTGTCATATCGCCTTCTGCCAAATCGGCATAATCTGTGCCAGGTTTTGTTACAAAGAATGGATAAGAAGCATTTGCTTTTGCCTTACCATAGAATTTAACATTACCATCGTCATCTAAAATATCGTATGTGATTTCTTTTGCTGAATCAACAAGTGTTTTGTCATCAGTTATATTTGAAAGAGATATTTTGTCTGTTAACAATTTTTCTGCATCTGTATCAAAAAGATATGCTTCAACTTTAGCATCGGAAATATTTGCTGGTGTTTCTACGCTATCATAAATCTTTTTAACACCGCTGCCGATTGCTTCAGTTGTGATTTTTGCGAATGTAAGTTCATTATCTTTTTTAACAGTTGAAACTATTGTTGCATTCTTTTCAGAGGTGTTATTATTAGCTAAGATTGCACTTATTTCAAGAGTTTCACTTGCATTAAGTTTTTTATTGCTATATTTGAATTCCCCTGCTGTAAGTTTCCCGTTTTCTGTAATACCTGCATCTTCTAGTGAAACAAGTTCAAATGTATATTCAATTGGACGAACTTTTGAATCTTCTGCAGTAACTCTAAGTATTGCAGTATCTCCAATTCCTTCTGCAGGAATATATTCAACAGTTGAATGACCACTGCTTCTTACATAACTAATTTCAGGAACTTCTCCTTCTTCAACACCGATTTTATATGATGTTTCATCAGGGTTAAATAATTTATCAAGAGCACCGTTTGTAACTGAAACATCTTTTAATTTAGCATCGGTATCTTTTGTGTTTGTTGCATATGAAATATATGTATTAGAAGTTGTAGGCTGTAAACGAGCAATAAAGTTAGTAACAAAGTGTTGGTTTTCACTCTTTGGCATATATACTGCTAAAGTAAATTGTTCACGGCCATTAACAAGCATATTTCTAACTGGTTCTGTAACATCCAACACAATATTTGACGCTGCTGCTGATGGAGCCACGGGAGCCTGATATGTTTTATCAAAAATCAATCTGCCTGTATCAACTAAGTTTGTATACCATGCGTTTGGTTGTATATCACCAGGCTGATATTGTTCTTTAAAATATTCCCAACCTTTCCAACCTTGCCAACTATCATTATATGGTGCTTCATAAGCTGCAAAAACAGAAATATATCCTGTTCCTTCTGCATTAGCTGTATGTTCATAAACAGTTAACTGAAAGTCTTCAAATATATTATAGTCCAGACCTCTGAAGTCAAATCTTAGAATTGTGAAATAATGCTGATCTCTTGTGTTCATTCCATTAAAACCAATTCTTGAGTATTTAGAAGCTTGGTCATTACTAGCTGCAGTAACAAACTCCATATAACCCATAGCATTATTTACACCGTCATTCAATGTTGCAGAGTCTAATATATAACTTGTTTCCATTCCCTGCTTTTCGTGTTTTGCAACGAATTTAAAGGAATAAACTTTTGGTTCTCCGCCATTTACAACGGTAATGGTTGTTGTTTCATTAAAGTCGGAAGCTTTTTCTACTGTAACATCCGCATTTCCATTTGCGAGTTCATATACTACATCAGGTATTGACGCATTTGGCGAAATACCAACCCAATAGTTATAAACGTCTGATCTAAAAGAAGGTATTACTGTCCCTCCTTCAACAGATACATCTAAAATATCAGCAGAACCGGCAGCCATAGCAGGCAGCTGAACCATGCTGAGAATAAATGTAACTGCTAATAAAATTGATAGCCATTTTTTCATTTTAATCTCTCCTTCTGTTTTAATACTTTATAATGACTAATAATGTTAACATTTTTATAATACATCTACGGTTAGTTTACCGCAAGGTGTAAAAATTCCCTTTAACGCTTTAATAATATATTCATCACAATCTGTACCGTAAGTTGTGGTTATTATTCTTTTTGCGCCTTTATATTTTTCAAGCTCATAAGGATTGCCGACGTGGATAATGGCAGATGCTTTATCAAGGTTTGCTTTAATTAAACTTTCTGCTCTTTGTGTAATCGAGTCACTTCCTAAGTAACTTGTTGTTTTACAGAATATGTAGAAAACTGTTTCGTCTGCTTTTGATATAAGGTTGCAGACTTTTTCAATTTCACTCTGGTTTGGAAATTCGTTTATTAAAACTACTTCCGAACCAGGGAATGCTTCCAAGAATTTTTCTTTCTTCTTTAAAACATTTTCTTTAGAATACAGATAACCATCCTGAAGTTCACGGCTTATTCCGACATCCTGATAGGAATTTTCGTGGAACATAACAAACAGTTTCTTACTATTTTCATCTATCTTAGAGGTAACACCATCTTCGTTACCTATAAATATAATACTTTTTTTCTTTGCTTCTTCAACGATATTTTCAAGTTCTTTAGGAACTTCTGATAAAGATGCAGGTTTAGATGCTTTAACCTGTGCTTCAAGTACTCTTCTTACTGCTTCGTTAAGCCTTTCATCTGTAATCACTCCGTCTTCATATGCCTGCATCAGATAATCGAAACTTTCTTTATATGTAAGACGATAGTTAGGAAGCACCATATCGCATCCTGCTTTAATTGAGAGACCTAAACATTTATCTTCACCATAATTCTGAACTATTGCCATCATTGCCAAAGAGTCTGACATTATGATTCCGTCAAAGCCAAGGTTTCTTATAATTCCCAAAACCTTAGGCGATAATGTGGCAGGATAGTCAGGGTCTATCTTTTCAAAAATCTTATGAATTGTCATTATTCCTGACAAGTCCATATTCTTCATAATTTCTATATAAGGTTTAATATCTTTTTCAATAAGTTCTTCTTCGGTATACTGCGATGCTCCTATCTGCATATGAGTATCACACTTAACATCGCTTCCGTCAGGGAAATGTTTAGCAGTAACAATCATCCCTTCGTCCTGAAAGCCTTTAATCATTGCACCTGCAAATTTTGCAACATACTCAGGGTCATCCCCGAAACATCTGCCTATTTTACAAACAGCGCCTTTAACTGCCATATCCAGTACAGGGCCCCATGCAACGTTGACACCGTCTTTCTTTGCTTCTATGGCTGTAACCCTGCCTAAGTTATAGGCAAAATCAAAATCCCCTGATGATGCTATTCCCATCGGATAAGGAAACTTGAATTTACCTGCAGGATAACCGTTTTCCATATCGGCGCAGACAAGAATCGGATAGTCGGCAGTTTCAATCACTTTATGGACAAATTCTTTATAGTCTCCATGAAAAGACATCTGAATTCCGCCAACTGCTCTTTTCTTAACCATATCTAATATAAATTCTTTATCTTTATCATTACAAAAACCTCGCGCACAGATAAGCTGACCTATCTTCTGCTCGAGAGTAAGTTCGTCAAGGTTTAGAAACATAAATGACCACTACTCCATTCTTAGTTATAATACATCATACCATATATGGTATTCCATAGGCATAAAAATTTAGAAACAATATGAACTTTACGAACATCTGGTTGGCAAATTTCAAGTTGACTTTTGGGGGTGGTATATTATATAATAATATAAGATTTGAGGTGGATTTTATGAAAGAAAACTACTATGATATTATTGTGGGCAAATATATTGAAGTTTACAAACCTTCATACACAGGTTTTCAAGATTGGTCTAACAAAAGTACTTCAAATAATTTTGCGCGTCTTGATTTTGTTACATCCGGTCAGATGACTGTTACCTGTGATGGCAAGACTTTTATTGTGTCGAAAAATCAGATATTGATTTTACCAAAGAACAAGATATATTCTATCAAAGTTTTCGGTAATTTTTCATATTATTCTATTTTATTTGACTATGAAACTGAAAATGACGATAACTCTTTCCCATTTCCTTTATGCTTTGAGACAGAGAACACAGACTACTTTATTGACAAGTACAAGGCTGCATATAATTTAAGCATTGTTGAGCCATACGGGTACAAGGTTAAAATAAGAGAAATTCTATACGATATAATTGCAAAGATAAGCGAAGAAAATTACACGAAAAACTTTTTTAACAAGATTTGCTATTCGATAAGAAAATCGGTTGAATATATTGATGTTAATTACAGCGACCCTGAGATTTCCTTAAAGGTTATTGCAGACCAGTCAGGAATTACTGACACACATTTTAGAAGAATTTTCAAACAGTTTTACGGGGTTACACCGATTACTTATATTACCGATTTAAGACTGAAAAAATCGAAAAATCTTCTTTCCACCACTAACTTGTCGGTTGAAGAAATTTCCAAAAGATGCGGATTTAACGAATATACATATTTCACAAAACTCTTTAAGAAACATATTGGAGAATCTCCTAAAAAATGGAGAGATGAAAATAAGACAAAAGATATTGTTTAAATTAAACCCCGAAACAAAGACATGTTTCGGGGTTTTAAAAATTTAAAAGACTTTATTTAGCATAAATCGTTACAATTTGGTTTGCACTCATTTGCATTCATCATACCACAGCCGATAATTTTTTTGGATTTGATTTTTTCCTGAATTTTATCAAGACATTCACCGAATCTCTGGAAGTGGACTACTTCCCTTTCTCTTAAGAATCTGATTACTCTTGTAACATCAGGATTATCACACATTTTTAAGATATTATCATAAGTTACTCTTGCTTTTTGTTCTGCTGCTAAGTCTTCCACTAAATCGGCGATAGGGTCGCCTTTAACACCTATATATTCTGCTTTCCAAGGATTTCCAGATGCAGCAGCAGGATACACGCCTTTTGTATGGTCGATATAATATGCAGCCATTGGGCTGTTTTCAATCTGAGTTGTAGTTGCATTTTTTGTTAGTTGATGGACAATGGTTCCTACCATTTCCAAGTGAGCAAGTTCTTCAGTACCGATATCGGTAAGAAGACCTTTTGCCATATCATCTTTCATTGAATATCTTTGAGACAGATATCTCATAGATGCTCCTAATTCGCCATCAGGACCACCATACTGGCTTACTATAAAGGCTGCAAGTTTAGGGTCCGGATTTTTAATATTTATCGGAAATTGTAATTTTTTCTGATATTCCCACATAATTTAGTTTCCCCTTTCCATTAACAATTTTCCCATGGCCATGGACCGCATATCCATTCCCATGTTTCAAGATTATTATTTGCCGACGGAGTTAGAGGACCAAACATTTTTTCATATTCATAAACAAGTTGTTTTAATTTTTTCTCAAACTTATCAAACATACTTAATGCTTGTTTGCAATCAGGATGAGTATCTAAATAAAGATTTAAATCTTTAAGCACAAAATCTGTTTCTTTTATTTCTCTTAAAAGTCTTTTTCTTGATATCATTTCAGCCATTACACTTATCCTCCTTAACCCCATTTAAATATTCACACATACTAAGGCTTAGTTCAGGAAATAGAGTGCCGCATTCCAATGCTTTTTCAGGAGTGAAGGTATTGAATGTTGTCTGATACGGAACAAAGGCGTATCCTACAATCTGATTAACAAAATCCATTTATATTTCTCCTTTTTTACTTAAAGTTAAAAAGCAGACAGATATAAAACCTGTCTGCTTTATTATATTCTAAAAATCTTTAATTGTTAAATACCGTATCCTAAATCAAACGCTTTTAAGTTTACTTGAAGGAACTTTTCAGGAACTGTTTTTTTAATTATTTCCACCCATTTTTCATAAGGGATATCTGTGCTTTTTGCCATTACACCGATTAACACAACATTAACTGCTTTTATATTTCCCGCTTCTTTTGCAAGTTTTAATGCATCAATTGGAAGCACATCAATTTCGGCTGATAATTTTTCGACAATATTTTCAGGATATTTTGCAACACCTGTTATAACAGGCATAGGGTCGATAGACTGAGTATTAACAATCATTTTACCCCCTTTTTTAAGATAAGGGAGTGCTCTGTATGCTTCTAAAAGTTCAAAGGCAAGGATAATATCCGCTTCCCCTCTGTCGATTATCGGAGAATATACTTTTTCTCCGTATTTAACATAGGTTACAACGCTTCCGCCTCTCTGGCTCATACCATGCACTTCTGATACTTTTACATCATAGCCTTCTTCTATTACAGTATTGCCTAAAATTCTGCTTGCAAGTAAAGTTCCCTGCCCGCCGACTCCGACAATCATTATATTTTTAGTCATATCAGTTATCCTCCTTTTTAATCGCACCAAAAGGACAAACATTTACACACAAACCACAACCGTTACACTGAGACTGGTCGATAACCACCTTATCGTCTTTAACAGTTATAGCAGGGCATCCTAATTTCATACACATTTTGCAGTTTTTACAGTTATCATTTATTTTACAGTGGCCTGTGTATTTAACTGTTTTAAGTAATGCACACGGTCTTTGAGAGATGATAACAGATGGTTCTTCCCTCTCTGTTTCTTCTTTGACAACCTTTTCAAATTCTTTAACATCAAACGGGTCGCATACTCTTATATTATCTATGCCGACTGCTTTGCAAAGTGCTATTAAATTAACCTGCTTTGTTTCTTCGCCACGAATTGTATAACCTGTGGTAGGGTTATCCTGATGGCCTGTCATACCTGTTATAGAGTTATCTAAAATAATAACTGTGTTATTGCCTTTATTATAGACAATATCAACAAGTCCTGTTATACCTGAATGCATAAATGTAGAGTCGCCTATTACAGATACTAATTTTTTATTAAATTCCTTACCTCTTGCTTTTGCCATACCGTGAGCAGCACTTACTGATGCACCCATACAGATAGTTGTATCAACCGACTGAAGAGGAACTGTTGCACCAAGGGTATAACATCCTATATCTCCTGACACAGTTAAGCCTAATTTTTTAAGAACATAGAAGGCTCCTCTGTGAGGGCATCCTGCACACATTACAGGAGGTCTTACAGGTATTGGTTCACTTGCTTGTAATACTTCTGGTTGCTCTTCTCCAAGCACTGCTTTTTTTATCATAGATGGTGTATATTCGCCAAGAAGAGTTAGCATATCTTTTCCGTATACTGTAAGTCCAAGAGATTTACAGTAATCTTCAATAAACGGATCCAATTCTTCTATAACAAATACTTTATCGTGGTTTTTACAGAATTCTTTTATTTTATTTTCAGGAAGAGGATATACCATACCTAATTTAAGATAGTCTGCCTTATCCCCTAACACTTCTTTTGAATACATATATGCGATACCTGCAGAGATAACACCTATTTTGGAATTATTATCTTCAACTACATTCAAATCGCTTTTTTCTGCATATTCTTTTAATTTATTTATTCTTTCTTCAACCACTACATGCCTTTTTATTGCATTACCAGGCATCATAACATATTTTCCGATATTTTTTTCATACGGTTTAATATCTATATTTTCTCTTTCTGATAATTCTACCATACTCTGAGAATGAGATACTCTTGTAGAAAGACGGATAAACACAGGTGTATCCATTTCTTCTGATAGTTTAAATGCAAGTTTAGTAAATTCTTTACATTCAGAAGAATCTGCAGGTTCAAGCATTGTTATTTTAGATGCTTTTGCATAGTGTCTTGAGTCCTGTTCATTCTGTGATGAATGCATACCAGGGTCATCGGCAACACATAACACAAGCCCTCCGTTAACACCTGTATAACTTACTGTAAACACAGGGTCTGCCATAACGTTTAAGCCGACATGCTTCATACAACTCATTGCTCTTGCACCGCCTATGGATGCTCCTATTGCCACTTCCGCGGCAACCTTTTCATTAGGAGACCACTCTGCATATATTTCGTCATATTTTACTATTTCTTCTGTTATTTCTGTGCTGGGAGTTCCGGGATATGAGGCAACCACGTTAACACCGGCTTCATATGCGCCTCTCGCAACTGCAGCATTACCAAGTAATAACTTTTTCATCTATATCTTCCCTTCTATTTTATTTCGTTCTGTTTTGCCACTACGCTTTCACCACAATAAATCTCTCTTAATTTAGGTTTTTCTATTTTACCAGTCGGATTTCTTGGCACATCTGCAAAAATAACCTTATGAGGACGTTTATACCTTGGAAGGTCCATACAAAAATCGTTTATATCCTCTTCTGTTAGTTTTAAACCGTCTTTTATCTGAATTATGGCTGTTGCAATTTCTCCTAATCTTGAATCAGGAAGACCAATAACCGCAACATCGCTTATACTATCGTGTTTTCTTAAAAAGTCTTCTATCTGGACAGGGTAAATATTTTCGCCGCCTGAGATGATAACATCTTTCTTTCTGTCAACAAGGAAAATAAAACCATCTTCATCTTCCTGCGCCATATCCCCTGTGTAGAGCCAACCGTCTTTTAACACTTCGTTGGTTGCATTTTCGTCTTTATAATACGCAGTCATAACACCAGGGCCTTTAACTGCAAGTTCACCGACTTCGCCTTTTTTAACTTCGTTTCTTTCTTCGTCGACAATTTTTGTCTGCCATCCGAAACCTGCTTTACCTATTGCGCCCACTTTATGCTCGTTTTCAACGCCAAGGTGGACACAACCTGGGCCAATGGATTCAGAAAGACCGTAGTTTGTATCATAACTGTGGTTAGGGAAAACTTCTTTCCATCTTTTAATAAGGCTTGGAGGAACAGGCTGTGCTCCTATATGCATAAGCCTCCACTGGCTTAATTCATAGTCTTCAAGTTTTATATCCCCACGCTCAATAGCATCTAAGATATCCTGAGCCCATGGAACTAAAAGCCATACTATTGAACAGTGTTCTTCTGACACTGATTTTAATATCCATTCAGGTTTTATACCTTTTAGAATAACTGCTTTTCCACCCACTAAGAAACTTCCGAACCAATGCATTTTCGCCCCTGTATGATATAGAGGAGGAATACATAAGAACACATCATCTTTTGTCTGAGAGTGATGGTTCTGCTCGGTCATTGCAGAGTGTGTAAGGCTTCTGTGTTTATGGATAATGGCTTTAGGAAAGCCTGTTGTTCCTGATGAGAAATAGATTGCCGCATAATCGTCATCTGTAAGTTTTATATCAGGGTTAAGTTCTGAAAAATATGTAGTAAGTTTATCATAACTTTCTGCAAATGTAGGACAGTCTTCTCCGTGATATAACCATAATTTAACCTTCTTTGATTTAAAGCAGATTTCTTCTACTCTGCCTGTAAATTCAGGACCGAATACAAGGGCATCTGCATCTGCAAGGTCAAGACAATATCTTATTTCTTCGGCTGTATATCTGTAATTTAGGGGAACTGCCATTGCTCCTGCTTTTAATGCTCCAAAATATATAGGCAGCCATTCAAGACAGTTCATAAGAAGTATTGCAACTTTATCGCCTTTTTTTATTCCTCTTGACAATAAAAGATTTGCAAATCTGTTTGCCTTTTTATTAAAATCACTCCAGGTGATTTCCTTTCTGTATGCTTCAGATGGATTAGACTCAATAAGAGAATATTCTCTCCATGTCATACGGGCTTGATTTTCTAATTTAGGGTTAATTTCTACAAGACTTACATCATTAGGATAAAAGTCTGCATTTTTTTGCAAAATATCGGTAATAGGCATTTATTTCTCCCCTTTCTTTTTCTACTTTCCTAAAGATTCTTTTACATGAACTACAACTTCTTTTTCATAGCACATAAACATATTTTCCACTTCGTTTTTATCCATTTTTTTAGTAATCAGACTTACTATCGGAATAACTACAAGACCTGCCACCATTGCACTTACACCACAGTTAATTGGTGATTGCAATATTATAGGGAACGAACTTCTAAAGAACATATTTAAAACCATTATTCCTGAGCCTAAAATAAAGCATACCCAGACTGAAAGTTTTGTTGTTTTCTTAAAGTAAAGTCCGTATAAGAACGGTGCAAGGAATGCTCCTGCCAATGCACCCCATGATATTCCCATCATATCGGCAATATATCCTAATTTATCTTTATTAAGTGCTATAACTGCTGACACAGTAATAAAGATAACTATAAACACTCTCATTATAAAAACTTGTTTTTTATCTGTCATATTTTTAATTATATGACCTTTTATCATATCAAGAGTTAATGTTGAACTTGAGGCTAACACCAATGATGATAAAGTTGACATTGATGCTGACAATACTAAAATTATCACTATTGCAATAAGCACATCGGGAAGGCTTGAAAGCATTGCAGGAATTATAGAATCAAAGCCACCTTCAGGTAAACCGTTTATTACATTTAATTTACCTGAGTAGAGTCTGCCAAAACCTCCTAAGAAGTAGCATCCACCTGCAACCACAACTGCAAATAATGTTGAAATAATTGTTCCTTTATTTATATCATTTTCGCTCTTTATTGCATAAAACTTTTGCACCATCTGAGGAAGCCCCCATGTACCGAGTGAAGTTAATATAACCACAAACATAAGGCCTAACGGGTCAGGACCGAAAAATGAATTATACACTCCAGGAACTGCGTCTTCTACCATAGCAAGACCTTTTAAAGATTCTAAAAAACCACCGTTCTGAGAAAGAACTGTTAAAATAACTGCAACTATACCAATTATCATTATTATTCCTTGAATAAAATCGTTAATTGCAGTTGCCATATATCCACCTGCAATAACATATATTCCCGTAAGAATTGCCATAACTATTACACATACAGAGTAGTCTATACCTGGAAATGCCATTGAAAACAGTCTTGATAAACCGTTATATAAAGATGCTGTATACGGAATTAAAAATATAAATACAATAACAGATGCTGTTATTTTAAGTGGTGTGCTTAAATATCTTTTACCGAAAAATTCAGGCATTGTAGCAGAATGAAGATGCTGAGACATAAGCCTTGTTCTTCTGCCTAATATTATCCACGCCATAAGTGAACCGATAACTGCGTTACCTATACCTATCCAGGTGGATGCTATTCCGAATTTCCAACCGAACTGACCTGCATAACCAACAAATATTACTGCGCTAAAATATGAAGTTCCATATGCGAACGCTGTAAGCCAGGGACCAACTGAACGCCCCCCTAATACAAAACCGTTAACATCGGTTGAATTCTTTCTGCAGATAAGCCCGACTGCTATCATTACTGAGAAGAAAACTATCAGCAATGAAATTTTTAATAACATTTAAATACACCCTTTCAAGTCTTACAAATAAATTAACAAAATCATTATATTAAATCACAATAAAAAAACGCCCTCCGACTAAAACGCTGAGGACGAGATTCTTCCCGTGGTACCACCTCTGTTCACCATGATTTTACAACCATAGCCTTAACAGGTACTATCATACCCTTGTTCTGTAACGGGAACGCCCGGCGCAGCCTACTAAATAAACTTTCGGTACGCAGTTAACAAAATGTATTCAATAATGCTTTGCCATTGCCTTGCACCAAACGGCAACTCTCTGGAGGCTTATACATTACCTACTTGTTTTTGCTCAAACACTTTTAAACATTATTATTTTATCAAAACATTTTGTTAAAGTCAACATTTTTTTACTTTTTGTGTTAATAAAATATATTTATTAAAAGATATTATTTTAATATGCATAAAATTCTTTAAAAATGTAATAATTTCAATGTAGTTTATCATATAATCAAAGTATCATATAGAAATAATTTCAAATATTTATTGACAAACTTAATTTTGTGTGATATAGTAATACCATAATATGTTGACGCGGAGTGGAGCAGCTTGGTAGCTCGTCGGGCTCATAATCCGAAGGTCAGTGGTTCAAATCCGCTCTCCGCAACCAAAAAAAAGCACTTGCAATTTTTGCAGGTGCTTTTTTTAACTAAATCCGTCTTTCGACGAAAGAAATCTGCTAATGCAGATGAAATCACTTCGTGATGAAATCCGACGAAAGTCGGAATATTGAAGACGGATTTAATTTCATCAAAGACCAAAGGCTTTGATTTCATCCAAACTTGTTTGGATTTCATCGTGAACAACGTGAACGATTTCATTAAAATATTTTTATTCTCATAAAACTAAACCCCACTTACAATCTTTATTTCTTCTCCTTTGGTTTAAAAATAAGAGAAACTAAAAATCCGAAAAAGATTGCTGCGGCTATTCCTCCGCTTGTTGCTTCAAGGCCTCCTGTGAATACGCCGAGAAGACCTTTTTTATCTATACCCTCTAACACTCCTTTTCCCAGTGAATATCCAAAACCTGTAAGTGGTACTGTTGCCCCACATCCTGCCAAGTCCACCAATGGCTGATATAATCCCAACACGGTAAGAATTGTTCCTGCCACAACATATATGACAAGTATTCTTGCAGGAGTCAGTTTTGTTAAATCTATGAGTAACTGACCTATAATACAAAGTATTCCCCCAATAACAAATGCCCAGAAATATTCCATCACTATTCCTCCGTTATTTAATAATTTCCACTAAGTGTGCAATACCAGGAATGCTTGAACCCTGCTGAGTAGTTGTTGTACTCATTAATGCTCCTGTTGCAATAAAAAGCACTTTTTTATATTTACCGCATATTATCTGAGGTAATATAAAACTTGTTAGAACACTTGCAGAGCATCCGCATCCGCTTCCCCCTGAATGAACATCCTGAGTTTCTATATCATATATCAAAACCCCACAGTCATTTAAGTTATTTAGTTTATATCCGTTTTTCCTAAGAATATCATTTAAAATCTCAGAACCTATCTTCCCTAAATCTCCTGTAATTATCAAGTCATAACTGTCAGGGTCTTCCTTGGTATCTTCAAAAAATGTGATAATAGTGTCTGCTGCTGCGGGTGCCATTGCTGCACCCATATTATTTGCATCTTTTACACCTAAATCTACAATTTTTCCTGTTGTTAATCTGTTGATATAAGGACCATCTCCTGCATCAGAAACAACGACTGCGCCAGAGCCTGTTACTGTCCATTGTGAAGTTTCCGGTCTTGTTCCTCCGTATTCTAAAGGAAAACGGAATTGTCTTTCTGCTGAACAATAGTGTGATGAGGTTACTGCAACTACATTTTCAGCAAACTCTCCGTCAACAGTCATTGCGGCAAGAGAGAGGCTTTCTGCCATGGTTGAACACGCTCCGTACAAACCAAAGAAAGGTATTTCCATATCCTTGATTGCAAAACTGCTTGACGCACATTGATTTAAAAGGTCGCCCGAAAATATATAATCTATATCGTTTACGGTTAAATTTGCCTTTTTAAGCGCATTTTCTATGGCAGTTTTTACAAACTTACTTTCCGACTTTTCCCATGTGTCCTCGCCGAATTTTGAGTCTTCTAAAATCTTATCAAAATATCTTGCCAAAGGGCCTTCCCCTTCTTTTGGGCCGACTATTGAATAATGGCCTGATATAACAGGTTTATTTTTTAATTCTACTGTTTGTTTGCCTATTTTTTTCATAATTTACTCCTATTTAAAATACCATTCTTGATAAAATTACAAGTAATCCGCATACTATTGATGCAGTTACACCGTAAACTAATACCGGCCCTGCAATTATGAACATTTTTGCACCAAGACCAAGTATATAACCTTCTGATTTAAATTCCAGTGCAGGAGATACGACTGCATTTGCAAAACCTGTTATAGGAACCAATGTTCCTGCGCCTCCAAACTTTGCCATTTTATTATAAAGGCCAAGCCCTGTAAAAAGCGCTCCTAAAAACACCATTGAGATTGATGTAAATGACGAAACTGTTTTTTCGTCAAGTCCGATACTTAACATAAGATTAAAAATAATTTGTGCCACTGTACAGATTAAGCCACCTGTTACAAACGCTTTTAAACTTTTACTTATCAAAGATGAGCCGGGTGTTTTTTCATTTACCAGGTCATTATATTGATTATTTGTTATTTTTTTCATATATTACACTTCCCTTTTTGGTTATTATTATAAAAATATAAAAAAAAATACTGACAAGATTTTCTTGCCAGTATTTTAGTAATAAAATTATTTGCCAAAATTATAGTGAACATGTAATAATTCATGGGTTCTGTTTTTAAGAACTCCATCGTATAAACTTAAAACTGTAGGATTGCTTTCAGAATGTTTAATCTGAGAAACTTTATCTGCATTATATAACCCTTTTGCTCTTTTTACTTTTTCAGGAGTAAAGCCAAGAGGCTGACCTGCTCCACCAACACATCCTCCAGGACATGCCATAACTTCTACAAGGTCATAATATACTTCATTATTTTCTAATTTCTTTAATAATTCCTGAGCATTTTTAAGCCCGTGAACTACTGCGATTTTAATTTCTTTTTCTCCTACATTCAATGTTGCTTCTTTAACTGCTTCCATGCCTCTTACGCCACAGAACTCAATTTCAGCAAGTGCATTTGAAGTTTTTTCTTCGTGGCATCTTCTTATAACTGCTTCAGCAACACCGCCAGTTGTACCAAAGATTACCCCTGCACCACTGCCTATACCGAATGGCATATCAGGTGCTTCTTCTTCAAGTTCGGTAAATCTGATACCACTTTCTTTAATCATTGTTGCAAGTTCCTGAGTTGTAATTACGCAGTCAACATCAGGCACATTATTTCTTGTAAATTCTTCTCTTCCTGCTTCTATTTTCTTAGCAGAACATGGCATTACTGCAACAACATATAAATCTCTGCCATCGTTATTTTTCTCTTCCTTATAGTATTCTTTAAGCACTGCGCCAAACATTTCCATAGGAGATTTACAAGAAGAAATGTTATGACTAAGTTCTGGTTTTCTATGTTCAATAAAGTTTATCCAACCAGGACAGCATGAAGTAAACATTGGGAATTTACCGTTATTTTCAAGTCTTTCAATAAATTCGTTTGATTCTTCAACAACTGTAAGGTCGGCAGCCAAAGTTGTATCAAAAACTTCGTCAACACCCATTCTCTTAAGTGATGCAACAAGTTTTCCCATAACATTTAAGCCTTTATCCATATGGAATTCTTCGCCTATTGCAACACGAACTGCAGGGGCAATCTGGAATACAACTCTCTTATTTTCGTCATGAAGAGCATCCCATACTTTTCCGATATCTCTTTTAACAGTAATAGCACCTGTCGGACACACTGCAGCACACTGACCGCAACCGATACAATCAGTATCGATAATATTTCTGTTAAAAGCAGGGGTAACTTTAAGTTCAGAGCCTCTGTATGCAAAGTCGATAACTCCCATACCCATAATTTCATCACACACACGAACACAGTCGCCGCATAGGATACATTTGTTAAGGTCTCTGTCTATTGCAAGGCTTGTTTCATCTAATGGTTCTATTGTTCTTGTATCGTTAAATCTTACTTTGCTGATACCGAACTGAACTGCAAGTTTCTGCAACTTACATTTTCCGTTGCGGCTGCATATTGTACAATCTCTGCAGTGAGCAGCAAGTAAAAGTTCAAGAATCATTCTTCTGTGTTTTAAAAGTTTTTTGGTGTTTGTTTTAATTTTTAACTGGTCTTTAGGCTCCATTGAACAGGATGCTTCTATTCCTCCCCATTCATTTTCAACAACACACATACGGCAAGCACCGTGAACAGATAATTCAGAATAATAACAGAATGTTGGAATTTCTATACCTGCATTTCTAATAACCTGTAAAACATTTTTTTCTCCGTCAAAAGGCACTCTTCTGCCATCGACATACATAATTCCTTTAGCCATTTATTATCCCTCCTTAACTGCATTAAACGCACAATTTTCTACACAAGCACCACATTTGATACATTTAACCGGATCTATAACATATGGTTTCTTGATTTCTCCTGTAATTGCATTAACAGGACAGTTTCTTGCACATTTTGAACAACCTTTACAAAGATCTTTATCAATATAGAATGTTTTAAGAGCCTGACAGTCTCCAGCAGGACATTTCTTATCAACAACGTGAGCAAGATATTCATCTTTAAAATATTTCAGTGTGCTCTGGATAGGGAATGAAGCAGTTTTACCAAGACCGCAAAGAGCAGTACTTGAAATCATATCTGATAATTCTTCAAGTAAATCTATATCTTCTACTGTACCGTTTCCGCCAACAATTCTTTCTAAAATTTCAAGCATTCTCTTTGTTCCTTCACGGCATGGAACACATTTACCGCAAGATTCGTTCTGAGTAAAGTTCATAAAGAATCTAGATACTTCAACCATACATGTACTGTCATCCATAACAACAAGACCACCAGAACCTATCATTGCTCCAACTTTTTTAAGAGAGTCAAAGTCCATAGGTAAATCAAGATGCTCGTCAGGTAAACATAAGCAACCACCTGAAGGACCACCAATCTGAACAGCCTTAAATTCTTTTCCGCCTTTGATACCACCACCGATATCAAAGATAACTTCTCTTAATGTTGTTCCCATAGGAACTTCTATAAGACCTGTGTTAACCACATTACCTGTCAAAGCAAATGCTTTTGTACCAGGGCTGTTTTCAGTACCAATCTTTTTAAAGTTTTCTGCACCGTTTGAAATAATTATAGGAACATTTGCAAATGTTTCAACATTATTTAAAACAGTAGGTTTTCCGAAAAGACCTTTTTCAACAGTTCTTGGAGGTTTAACTCTTGGCATACCTCTTGAACCTTCTATTGATGCAGTAAGAGCGCTTCCTTCACCACATACGAATGCTCCTGCACCTTTATTAACATGAATGTCAAATGAGAAATCTGAACCTAAAATATTTTTACCAAGAAGTCCGTATTCTCTTGCTTTATCGATAGCAATATTAAGTCTGTTAACTGCAAGAGGATATTCTGCTCTAACATATACATAACCTTCAGAAGCACCTGTAGCAATACCTGCAATCATCATACCTTCAAGCATTTTGTGAGGGTCCCCCTCCATAATACTTCTGTCCATAAATGCTCCAGGGTCGCCTTCGTCCCCATTACATACAACATATTTGATTTCTTCTGTTTGTCTTTTAACCTGTTTCCATTTTCTTGCTGTAGGGAAGCCACCGCCGCCTCTACCTCTTAATTTGGAAATTTCAACTTCTTCGCAAATTTCGTCAGGTGTCATTTTAAACAATGCTTTTTCCAAGGCAGTATATCCGCCTTTTGCTATGTATTCTAATATATCTTCTGCATCGTTCTGACCACAGTTTGCAAGTACCATACGAGTCTGTTTTTTATAGAAAGGTATTTCTTCCTGACTCTGATATGTTTTATCGTTTAGTTTATATAAAAGTCTGTCAATTACTTCATCGTTTAAAATTGTTTTTTCAACAATTTCTGCAACATCTTCAGGCTTAACTTTTATATATAAAATTCCTAAAGGCTCAATTTTTAGAAGCGGACCCATTTCACAAAAACCATGACATCCACTCTTCTTTAAGCCGATATTATCTTCATGAGGTTCATGCTGAAGTTCAACGCAAACATCAATGTTTCTTTCTTCACAAAAAGCCTTGATTTTATCGTATATAATAAGTGAACCACCAGCAACACAGCCTGTACCACAACATACAAGAACTTTTTTCTTCTGTTTATTAAGAGTTTTAACTGCCTGTTCTCTTAAAGCAGTTAATTCGCTTAGTGAATTTATTTTAGCCATTGTTTGCTTCCCCCTCTCTGATTTCAGCCAGTAAGGCAATAGCTTTTTCCGGAGTCATAGAACCGTAAACTTTTTCATTAACCATAACTGCCGGTGCAAGACCACAAGCCCCTAAACATGAAACTGTTTCAACAGTAAACATCATATCATCGGTAGTATGCTTTTTATCTGATAATCCAAGTTCTTTTCTCAATGTTTCTAAAATTGGAATAGATTTTCTTACATGACATGCAGTACCATCGCATATTTTAATTATATATTTTCCTTTTGGCTCTAAAGAAAAGTTTTCATAGAAAGTTGCAACACCGTATACCTTTGCAATACTGATGTCAAGCCCTTTTGCTATATATTCTAAAATTTCCTGAGGCAAATAATGAAACTCTGCCTGTAAATCTTGCATAATAGCAATTAAAGACGACTGTTTTCTTCCATATGAGTCAATAACTTTGTCAGCAATACTGTAATCAATTTTACTCATATCCTATCCTCCTAAACATCTTTAAAAAATTTTAATGTTACATATTTAACAATCACTCCAATTATAACAAAATATTACAAAATAGTAAATATTATTTTTATTTTATAAATAACATAATCGAAATATATCAATTTAAGTCAGTTTTAGGTATAAAAAAAGCAGTTTAAATGGTTGGCATATTATTCTTTCCAACCACTTATAACTGCTTTTTAAGATTTGTGATTATTTTGTAAAATTTTTAATAACATCAGATATTGCCTGTGCAGTGATTTTTCCTGAAATTAAAGATTCTTCCATTGTATTTCCGTTTGTGCCGATTTCTATTATTAAAGACCCGTTTGTTGCATGTTGATTAAACCTTTCGCCTCTTATATTGATAGGTCTTGCAATATTAGGGAATAAGGCATTTAACCTTTCCTGACAGTGAATTGCAAACTTAAGGTTAGTCTTCCAGTTATCGTGTTTTAAGCCGCCACTGTTTGTTCCTACAACAAACATAACCTGAGATGCTTTTACATCATTAAAAGTATTGACTACTTTAAACACTTCCCCTTTATCCGTTATCATTGCATCTCTGTGTATATCAAGCACTATATTTATTGACGGATATTTATCAAGATAATAGTTTATTGTTTCTAAAGAATTTTTATAAGAATTATTAAATTTAGGAATATCATGCATTTTTTCCGAGTGAATTACATTTATTCCGTTCTCGGCAAAGATATTTTTCATTTCTTTACCGACTAACACGATATTTTTATTTACATCTTCGCTTCTGTCTGTAGGATTATAACTTTCGCTTCCGTGAGTATGAACTATCAACACCTGTGGTAATCCATCAGTATTTTTAATAAAAAAATCTTCGTTATACAAACTGTCAAGATTTATATTATAGGATGTTTTATTATCTATTCTTATTCCCTTTTTATCAAGATAATTACCCTTTTCATTTATTGATTTAACCGTAGTTTCAGTTGCAGGGTTATACTTTATATTTTCACTATCCTTTTTACTGCTTTCAAAAAATTCCTTTATTATTTTAGGAAGATAGTAATTATTACTTTCGTCTATATTTAAATATTCACTTTGCAAATAACTTTTTACGCTATGTATAAAACTTATTTTATCTGAAAATATTGCTCCTGGGTTAGATATATCTTCATTTAATAAAATACTTAAAACCTTTACAAACGAAATATTATTTTCTTTATTTGTATAGTCAAAAATAAGAGGAAAATTCTCAGATATTATAGACTTATTTAACGGATAACTTATAATCTTATCCAGAAACTCTTCCTTTTTTAAACTAAAAAATGCGCTTAGTATCAGTAAAAATGATAAAACTGTTATTAAAAAATAAGATGCTATTTTTCTAAGACTTATTATATAAGTTCTTGTAGTTTTCATATTACCTCTATGGAATTAGTAATTTCATTCCTTTTTTTACTTCGTTGCAATTTTCCATATTGTTTACTATAAGAATATCATCAACTGTTGTTTTATATTTTTTTGCAATATCCCAGAGTTTTTCATCTCCTGAACAGAAGAATACTTTTATTCCCTGCCCCATACTTTGCCCTGATGCTTCTTCTATATCAATATTTTTAATTATTTCCTGAGAAATACTTTTTTTGGCAGTTATTCTGTAATTAAAATTAATTCTTAACTCTATAACATTATCCGAAAGGATATTGTAAGAATGAGAATCTAATAAAAGTTTTAAATCACATACCGAGTTTTCCGTTTTGTCATTTAAAGGTATATTCTGCTCCATATTAAGCATTGCCTTTTCAA
Organism: Clostridia bacterium; assembly: GCA_017554615.1. Classification (NCBI taxonomy): domain Bacteria; kingdom Bacillati; phylum Bacillota; class Clostridia; species Clostridia bacterium. Next base: position 20,504 of record JAFZHY010000022.1, on the reverse strand, counting down.
AATACATCTTATTATCGGTTGACATATATAAAACAGTTACATGTATATCCCCTTTTATTCCTGCAATCTGATTTATATTGGTTAACTTTTTAATTTCAGGCTTAATGTCTAAAAACAGTATTTTTTGAATGTCGCCTTTTGATTTTAGGGTAAAACTGTCCTTTGTAGAAAACTGACCTGATGTGTCGCATAAAATCAAATCATAGTCGTATGGTGCTTTTTCTAATTTAAGGTTATTGGTTAAACTGTATGCATCCACTATCGGTCTTATGGTCATCATTTCGTAGATTTTGCCACAAACAAGCAAATCACAACACACTTGTATTATTCTTTTTTCGTTATCGCTGTTTTCTTTTAAAATATAATTTAAGTTGCAAACTTCAACATCAAAATCTGACAATAAGTCTTCTTTTATACAGTCGCAATCTATAATTTCATTTACAGGAATTCCTAAATTTATACACTCTATCTCTTCTAAATCATCCCCGCTTCTGTACATTGTAAGAAACTCAAGGTTTGTACGAAGCGCAAATTTATTATTCATAAGTTTAAATTCTTTATTGGAAAGTTCAGGCTTGATTTTAAGTATTTCCGTAATGCTCATTTTTCCTGACGGAACTTCAATATTCTCATTTAATGAAATCTTTTTTTCAAAACAGTCAATAAGTTTTAAGGTGCTTATTTCCTTAGTATAAAATTTTATATCGTCTTCTTCTATTTTACTTATAAAATCTGTTTCCTCTTCGTTATAGGCTGTTGCAAAAAATTCAAGCATACATGCCACATTTATTTTTCTGCTGTTTAAAATTTCAGACGAAATTTTAACTATGTCGGTATAAAGATTTAAAATCATATTCTGTCTTAAATCCTGAAGTTCTAAAACATAGTTAAAACTCTTTATATTTTCTATGCTTTTTACACATTCAGGCTCTGTTGAAGATACATATAAAATTGTGAGTTTAACATTTCCGTTAATCACTGCCCTGTCCTGCATTATTTCCTTACCTGTAATACTTACAACCCCGTCAGTTGTAATTATAGATTTAATATCCGGTTTGGAATCGGGAACTATAATATCCCAATCAAAATTCTGGCTCTGGTTAGTTTTGGACTTACTTTTCAAATTCTTTATACTTTCATTTTGAAAATTCATAATAATACCTCCATTTATTTTTTATTAAATAATATGATGGACAAATTATAAATATTCAAAAATAAAAGAATTTAGAGAGCATTTAATCATATATTTATTTTAGAGGTGATTAGATGATATATGTGTTTGGAAAGAAAAATTGTATATTAGTAGGTTCGTTAGTAATACTCTTTGTTTTAATATCTGTAACCTATAACAGTGTTTTAAAAAGCACTTGCGCAAATATTATATCAAATACAATTATAATTGATCCAGGGCATGGTGGAGAAGACAGTGGTGCATTAGGAATTACCGGTGTAAAAGAAAAAGATTTAAATCTTAATATTTCAATAAAATTAAAGGAAGAACTATTAAAAAGAGGCTTTAATGTTATTATGACAAGGGATACAGACACAATGTTAAATGACAGGATGCCAAAAAGAAGAAAATTTCAGATTTAAAAAACAGGGTAAAACTTGCAAACAACTATCCAAATTGCATTTTTTTAAGTATACATATGAATTACTTTGATGATAAAAATCAAAAAGGTGCACAGGTTTTTTATTCAGACAACAATAAGGAAAATTTACTTATTGCAGAGTGTATTCAAAAACATTTAAAAGAAAATCTTGATAAGAAAAATAACAGAGAGGCAAAAAAATCAAAGGATAATATTTATATCTTAAAAAAAATTGAGTCCCCTGCCTGTTTAATCGAATGTGGTTTTATATCCAACCCTAACGAAGAACAAATGCTTTCAAAAGACGAATATCAGTTAAAAATTGTAAAAGCAATATCAGACGGTATTTTTGAATACATATCTTTATAAAAAAATATTGTATAATTTTATTTGCTGTGTTATAATAGGTAATTAGCGAGGTGAAACCAATGATAAATAACATATTCAATATAAATTCCTTAAACCACCTTACTATGTCAGGTGTAGATTTATGTGATATGGCAAACAAATATAAAACTCCTTTATATATAATGGATGAAAACCTTATCAGAAATAATATAAGAAGTTATAAAAACGCTTTGGATAAAAATTATGATGACGGTTTAGTTCTTTATGCTTCAAAAGCCTTTTCCTGCCTTTATATGTATAAACTGGCAAAAGAAGAAGGCATTGGGGTTGATGTTGTTTCAGGTGGAGAACTTTACACTGCTCTTAAGGCAGATTTTCCTGCTTCTAAAATATACTTTCACGGAAACAACAAAACCGAAGATGAACTGTATTTTGCCATAAGTAACAATGTAGGAAGAATAGTTGTAGATAATATATACGAACTTGAAAATATAGATAATATTGCAAAGAAACTAAATAAAAAAGTTTCTGTTCTATTTAGAATCAAACCTGGAATTGATGCACATACTCACGATTTTATTATGACAGGTCAGATAGACTCTAAATTTGGCTTTGCATTAGAAAACGGAGAAGCATTAGAAATTATAAAAGAATCTAAAAAATTCACTAATATAGATGTGTGTGGAATACACTGCCATATTGGTTCTCAGATATTTGATTTAGAGCCTTTCGAAAAAACTGCAGAGGTAATGCTTAACTTTTTTGCAGATATTAAGGAAGAATTATCTGTTGAACTTAAAGAACTTAATTTAGGTGGCGGATTTGGTATAAAATACACTGAAAATGACGACCCTATCGAATATGGCGAATATATAAAGAGTGTTGCAGTTATTATAAACAAAATATGCAATGAAAGGAACATCAATAAGCCAAAAATAATTATGGAGCCTGGGCGTTCAATAGTCGGCGAAGCAGGTGTTACACTTTATACTGTCGGTGCTGTTAAGGATATTAAAAATGTAAGAAAATATATATCTGTTGACGGTGGTATGGCAGATAATCCAAGATATGCACTATACGAAGCAGAATATTCAATGGCTGTTGCAAATGCGATGGATAGGCTTCCTTTTGAGAAAGTTACTATTGCAGGAAAATGCTGCGAATCGGGAGATATAATTGCAAAGGATATTTTAATGCCCAAAATTTGTGTCGGTGATTTATTATGTGTATTCTCTACCGGTGCATATAACTATTCTATGGCAAGTAATTATAACCGTATACCTAAACTTCCTGTTATAATGATTAAAGACGGTAAAGACAAAGTAATTATAAAAAGAGAAACATACGAAGATATTATTAAAAATGATATTTTAGAAGACTGATTTTATCAATTAATCGAACTTATTTTAAAGTTCGATTATATATGCCCTCATAGTTAAATGGATATAACAGTCCCCTCCTAAGGGACAGTTACAGGTTCGATTCCCGTTGAGGGTGCCATATGCCGACAAGAAAATAAAAAATCTTGTCGGTTTTATCTAATAATTTTTACAATTAAGAAGAGGTTTTAATTATGAGAATTGCAGTTACTTTTAAAGACAATCAGATATTTAATCATTTCGGACATACCCAATACTTTAAAATTTATGATGTGGAAAATAACTTTATTACAAACTCTTTTATACTACCTACTGACGGTGCAGGTCATGGGGCGCTTAAAGATTTTCTTAAGATGAACAATGTTGACATTGTTATATGCGGAGGAATTGGTTCGGGTGCTCAGAATGCTTTAAAAGAAGCAGGAATTACTTTTTTTGGTGGTGTAACAGGCTCTGCTGACGATGCAGTTATGGCATATCTTGATAAAAAACTTATATTCGACCCATTTGTTAAATGCAATCACTCTCACGACCATAATCATTCATGCGAATCAGGAACTTGCAAATAATATAAAATTACATAAAAGGAGAAATTAAAATGGAAATTAAAATACTTGCAAAAGTTAATGGCTCCCCTATTACATCACAGGATGTTGATACAGAGCTTAAAATGCTTGGCCAGAGAGGTCAGGATTATGATAACCCTCAGGGAAGAGAAATTATTTTAGAACAAATCATATCAAGAAAACTTTTCTTACTTGATGCTATGAAAAACAACTATGAATATAACCCTGTATTCAAAGAAGAACTTCAGAAATTAAAGGAAGACTTACTTGCAAACTTTGCTATTACAAAAGCAGTAGAAAATGTTAAAGTTACCGAACAGGATGTAAAAGATTTTTATGAAAACAATAAAGAAAAAATGATAAATCCTGAAACTGTTTCTGCAAGTCATATTCTTGTTGAAGATGAAGAAAAAGCAAAAGAGTTATTAGAAGAAATAAACTCAGGAAAAATATCATTTGAAGAGTGTGCTAAAGCGAACAGTTCCTGCCCATCTTCTCAGAATGGCGGAAACCTTGGCCAGTTTACAAAAGGACAGATGGTTCCTGAATTTGATAATGCTGTATTCTCAATGAGCGTTGGGGAAATTTTGGGCCCTGTTAAAACTCAGTTCGGATATCACATAATTAAACTTAATTCTAAAAACGAAGCAGCAAAAATTCCTTTTGAAGATGTTAAAGACAGTATTTTTGTTCAGCTTACAACAGAAAAACAACAGGCGGCTTATAAATCTAAAGTAAATCAACTTAAAATTATGTTCCCTGTTGATAAATTTTAATCTATATAAAAACCTCTGAAATTATGCCGAGTGTTCTTTGGATCACTCGGCAGTTTTATTCGCATTGTTGCGAGTTATATTGCTTTGCAGTGATATTTGACTAACGTCAAGTGATATTCGCTCTGCGAGTTATTAAGGTGAATAAAATATGACACTGACCAAGTCAGCATATCACTATACAAGCAAAAATATAAACCTCACAATATTCTTAATTCTTAACTTTTAAAAATATCGTGAGGTTCCTATCTTAAAAAATTTATATTTTCTTACCTTTTTGCTAAATTGTGATTAGAGTATCTGTTATCATTTGTTACTTCGCATATAACAAATTCAGGAATTTCAAATTCTTCATTTTCGTTTTGAAGTTCTATCTCGGCTAAGATTATACCTGAGTTTTTCCCTTCAAAAACATCAATTTCCCACTTTTTATCCTTGTAATAATAAATATACCTTGTTTTTTCTAAAACTTTGCCATCGCAGGTATTTTCAAGGAGGGATAAAGCATCATCATACGGAATTTCATATTCATATTCTAATCTTTTTATATTAGTCTTTCTGAACTTAACGGTTATATATCCTTTATCGTTAAATGTTCTTACTCTGACAACTTTACCATTTCCTGAAAGAATATATCCTTGCTTGATTTTAACTTTATCTTTGGCAAGTTTTTCATCAAATTCTTTTACTAAGAATTTTCTTTCTATTTCATAATTCATAACGCACCTCATACAAAAGGGTTGAACCTTCTGTTCAACCCCATATATATTATTTAATAACTCTTACTCTGATAACACCATCAATGCTTTCTATATCTTTTATAACAGCATCGCTCACATCAGTTGTAACGTCTAACATAGTATATGCAACATCATTTCTGCTTCCGTTAATCATACTTTCAATATTAAGTCCGTCTTTTGCAAGTTGATTTGAAATCTGGCTTAACATATTAGGAATATTCTCATGGATAACAGTTATTCTTACATCTGTTGTTCTTGGCATAGAAACTTTCGGGAAGTTAACGGAATTAACTATATTACCGTTTTCCAAAAAGTCCATAATCTGTTTAACTGCCATAACTGCACAGTTATCTTCTGCTTCAGGAGTAGATGCTCCAAGATGAGGAATAGAAACAACATTTTTATATGTACTAAGATTATTATTAGGAAAATCGCATACATATTTTGCCACTTTTTCATCATCTATTGCAGATTTAATTGCTTCAGGGTCAACAAGTTCTGCTCTAGAGAAATTAAGAATTCTCACTCCGTCTTTCATCTGTGCAATAGTCTGTGTGTTAATCATTGATGCAGTATCTTTATTATATGGTAAATGAAGAGTGATATAATCACATGTTTCATAAATTTCTTTTAAATCAGTTGCTCTTTTAATAGATTTTGAAACGCTCCAAGCCGCTTCAACTGAAATGAACGGGTCGTATCCTACAACTTCCATTCCAAGATGACGAGCAGCATTAGCCACAAGAACACCAATAGCGCCAAGACCCACTACACCAAGTTTTTTACCTAAAATTTCAGGGCCTGTGAAAGCACCTTTACCACTTTCAACATCTTTTGCAATCTGATCAGAATTAAGTGTTTCTGCCCATTTAACCCCTTCAACAATGCCTCTTGATGCAAGGAACAACCCTGCAAGAACAAGTTCTTTAACTGCGTTGGCATTTGCACCAGGAGTGTTAAATACAACAATACCGTCTTTCGCACATTTATCAACAGGGATATTATTAACCCCTGCCCCTGCTCTGCCTATTGCAAGTAAAGATTTAGGCATAGTATAGTCATGCATATTAAAACTTCTTAATATAATTCCGTCAGGATTTTCTATATTATCAGAAATTTTATAGTCAGATGAAAATTTACTAAGACCAACCTTAGAAATTTTATTTAATGTTAAAATATTACTCATTTTTTATCACCACTTATAATTTCAAACTATTTATTTTCCATTTCAAATTTCTTCATAAAGTCAACTAATTTACTAACACCTTCTATTGGCATAGCATTGTAGATACTTGCTCTCATACCACCAACGCTTCTGTGCCCTTTAATGTTAACAATTCCGTTTGCTTTTGCTTCTTTTACAAATTTATCGTCAAGTTCAGGATTACCTGTAACAAAGGTTGCATTCATTAAAGAACGGTCTTCTTTTTCGACACAGCCTTTAAACATATTTGACTCGTCAAGGTAATCATATAAAATCTTTGCTTTTTCAATATTTATTTTTTCAATATTAGATACACCACCAATGCTTTTTATCCATTCAAGAACAAGGCCGCACATATAAATACTGTATGTAGGAGGTGTGTTATACATTGAATCATTTTTAGCATGAACACTGTAATCAAGCATTGTAGGAGTTATAGGAAGAGCGTTTCCTATTAAATCTTCTCTGATGATTACAACGGTTAAACCTGCAGGGCCGATGTTTTTCTGAGCACCTGCATATAAAAGGCCAAATTTAGAAACGTCAAGGCTTTCAGATAATATACATGATGAAATATCTGCAACAAGCGGAACACTTCCTGTATCAGGTATGTAATTATATCTTGTACCGTAAATTGTATTATTAAGTGTTATATGAACAAAGTCAGCATCTTTGGAAAAATCGCTGTTTGTTAACTTTGGAATATATGAAAATGTTTTGTCCTTACTTGAAGCAACAATATTGGCATTACCGAATTTTGCGCCTTCTTCTGCTGCTTTACCTGCAAACTGACCTGTAACAACATAGTCTGCTTTCATATTCTTTCCGTATAAATTAAGAGGAATCATAGCAAACTGAGTTGATGCACCACCCTGTAAGAATAAAACTTTATAATTCTTAGGAATGTTCATCAGTTCATAAAACATTTCATTTGTTTTATAAATTATTTCTTCATAATCTTTTGAACGGTGGCTCATTTCCATAACCGACATACCACTATTTCCATAGCATGTAAGTTCAGAAGCTGCTTTTTTTAGCACTTCAAGAGGTAATGATGATGGGCCTGCCGAAAAATTAAATACTCTTTCCATAAAATATCCTTCTTTTCTTAATAAAATTATTCTTTATTATACACCAAATAAAAAGTATAGTCAATCAAAAATGTAATATTTTGACTAACTTAATAACCCAAATGTTTAGTTGACTTTTAAAGTTAAAATATGTAAAATATAAAAAGGTGATAAAAATGAACCAAAACTATATGAAATATGCAATAGACGAGGCAAAAAAGGCATATAACAAGGGAGAAATTCCTGTTGGTGCAATAATAGTAAAGAACAATAAAATTATAGCATCTTCCCATAACCTTAAAGAAACAAACAATAACCCTCTTCATCATGCGGAAATACTTGCCATTAAAGAAGCAGTTAAAACAACAAAAAACTGGAGACTAAATGACTGCGATATGTATGTTACCTTAGAGCCTTGCGTTATGTGTGCAGGTGCTATTTTAAACGCAAGAATAAGAAATTTATATTTTGGCGCATATGATTATAAATTCGGAGCGTGTTTTTCTAATGATAATATATTTATAACAAATAAAAATATGTGCTTAACCACTGTTTACGGTGGGATAATGGAAGAAGAATGTAAAAAAATTATAGATGAGTTTTTTAATAGCATAAGATAAGCCGGAGGTTACATCCCTCCGGCTTTATTATATTAAATTTGATAAAATATGATTTGATACTGAAATTCCTTTTTTGGTAAAAGAAAGAGTGTTGTTATTAAACTTCATATATCCTGAATCTATATATTCCTTTATTAACTTATCTTTTTCTTTAATTAAGTCAATACCGTATCTATCCTTTAAATCATCAGTTTTTATTCCGTCTATCTTTCTTAAACCTGTTATAATATAATCTTTATAAAGTTCTTTATTATCTTCCTTGTTTTCTTCAAAAATCGGCTTTTTTTCCATTTTTAAACTTAGTATATAACTATCTAAATCAGAGTAGTTTGACCATCTTTTATTTTCAAAAAACGAATGTGCACCAAGACCGAAACCTAAATAATCTTCCATAGACCAGTATTTTAAATTATGCTTACACTCATATCCAGGTTTTGAAAAATTTGATATTTCGTATCTTTTATATCCACTAAGCATTTCATCAAGACTCTCAAACATTCTTCTTTCCACATCTTCGTCAGGATAAGACAAGTCCATAGTAAAAAAAGGAGTGTTTTCTTCTATAATAAGAGAATATGAAGAAATATGTGCAGGGTTTAGTTTTTTAACCTCATCCATTGTATAAGAAAAACTATCAAATGTCTGATACGGTATGCCAAACATTGTGTCAACATTTATATTTGAAAAACCACAGTCTGTTACCATTTCATAACTTTTTAAAAAGTCGTAATGATTATGAATTCTTCCTAAAATTTTAAGTTCATTATCATTTGCAGACTGCATACCGATACTTATGCGGTTTATTCCATAGTCTTTATATGCTCTAAGTTTCTCTTTAGTTAGTGTTTTAGGGTTAGCCTCAATAGTAACTTCACATTCTTTGTCTAAATTTATTAAAGAAAGAATTTCGCCTATATATTTATAATCTGCGACAGTAGGTGTGCCTCCACCAATAAACACAGTATCAATTTTTTTGGTTTTTAATATATCTGAATACATTAAAATTTCCTTTTTAAGCATTTTAAAGTATTCGCTGTGGTCATTTAAAGGAAAAGACGCAAAATCGCAATAATTACATTTTTTAATACAAAACGGAATGTGGATATAAACTCCAAGATTCATCATAGTTTAAGAACCGACATAAATGCTTCCTGAGGAAGTTCAACAGACCCCACCTGACGCATTCTCTTCTTTCCTTCTTTTTGTTTTTCCAAAAGTTTTTTCTTTCTTGTGATATCCCCACCGTAACATTTAGCAAGAACGTCTTTTCTCATAGCCTTAACAGTTTCACGCGCTATGATTTTATTTCCTATCGCTGCCTGAATAGGTATTTCAAAAAGTTGGCGAGGGATAACTTCTTTTAGTTTTTCTGCCATTCTTCTTCCTCTGCCATATGCTTTTTCAGTATGAACAATAAAAGAAAGAGCATCCACTACATCACCATTTAACAAAATATCAAGTTTTACAAGTTTTGATTCCTTATATCCACACAACTCATAATCAAAAGATGCAAAACCTCTTGTTTTTGATTTTAAGGCATCAAAGAAATCATACACAATTTCATTAAGCGGCATTTCATAGTGCAGTTGGGTACGGGTACTGTCTAAATATTTCATATCTATATAAGTACCTCTTCTGTCCTGACAAAGTTCCATTATATTTCCTACAAATTCGGTAGGTGTTATAATAATTGCCTTTACAATAGGCTCTGCCATTGATGCAATTTCTGACGGGTCAGGTAAATTGGTAGGGTTATCTATATCCATTTGGGTACCGTCAGTTTTATTTATTTTATAGATAACGCTTGGAGCAGTTGTTATAATATCAAGGTTATATTCTCTTTCTAACCTTTCCTGAATTATCTCCATATGAAGAAGACCTAAAAATCCGCATCTGAAACCAAAGCCTAAAGCCACAGATGTTTCTGCTTCAAAAATAAGTGCTGCATCGTTAAGTTGCAACTTTTCAAGCGCATCTCTTAAATCGTTGTATTTTGAACCGTCTGCAGGATAAATACCACAAAAAACCATAGGGTTAACTTTTTTATAACCAGGTAAAGGTTCTTTTGCAGGGTCTTGAGAAAGTGTAACAGTATCGCCCACACGGGTATCTTTAACATTTTTGATACTTGCAGCAATATATCCAACTTCTCCTGCTTTTAGGGAGCCACTGTTATATGTTCCGTCAGGCTCTAAATATCCTGCTTCTGTAACCACAAATTCTTTTTTGGTATTCATAAGTTTTATAGTCTGCCCAACGCTCACGCTTCCGTCAACCACACGGACCATAATTATAACGCCTTTATAACTGTCATAATAAGAGTCAAAAATAAGTGCTTTTAACGGTGCATTTTCATCCCCATCCGGTGCAGGAACATACTCTATTATTTTCTCAAGAACTTCCTCGATATTTGTTCCCATTTTAGCAGAAATAAGGGGTGCGTGTTGCGCCTCTATTCCAATAATATCTTCTATCTCGTCTTTAACCTCCTGGGGTCTTGCGCTCGGTAAGTCAATTTTATTTATAACAGGTACAATCTCAAGGTTATCTTCTACTGCAAGATAGGTATTTGCAAGAGTCTGCGCTTCTATTCCCTGAGATGCGTCAACAACCAATATAGCACCTTCACATGCAGCAAGGCTTCTTGAAACTTCATAGTTAAAGTCAACATGCCCCGGTGTATCAATTAAATTAAGAACATATTCTTTACCGTCTTTGGCTTTATAGTCCATTTTTACTGCTCTTGCTTTAATTGTGATGCCTCTTTCCTGCTCTAATTCCATATTATCTAATAGTTGCTCTTTCATATCTCTTTTTGCTACCATTCCGGTATGCTCTAAAAGCCTGTCTGCAAGAGTAGACTTCCCATGGTCTATATGAGCAATAATTGAGAAATTTCTGATATTTTCCTGATTAACTGACATATTAAATTCCTTTCAAAGTTATATAAGTAAATAAGCCAGGTTTTTTATCGTCCGACTTTTTATTATTATAAGATATTCTATATTATTATAACAAAATAAAAAACAAATGTAAACAAAAAATTAGACGGTAAATATGTTAAAACACTTTACCGTCATTGATACACTACTACTCTATATAGTGCTTGGTTTTATATATCTGATATAAATCGGCGAACTCTTTTCCACCGTCGTTCTTAATATGGTTAAGATATTCATGAACTTCAAAGGAATCGTTTGAAACCTCGATAACACATACACCGATATTGGAACAATGGTCGGATATTCTTTCAAAACTGTTAAGTAAATCGGATAATATAAACCCTAATTCCATTGTGCAATCGCCATGTGTAAGACGGGATATATGACCTGCTTTGATTTTTCTGTTAATTCTGTCTATAACCTGTTCCAAAGGTTCAACATGCTTTGCAAGTTCGGTATCTTCTTCGGTAAGAACTTTAAAAGTAAGTTCAATAATTTCAGAAACTGCACCTATGATAATTTTTAAATCTTTAATTGCCCTGTCGGAAAAACTGATTTTTTTATCATCAATTTCCTTTAATGTTTTTGCAATATTAAAACTGTGGTCAGATATTCTTTCAACATCTCCTATTGAGTGAAGAAGCTGAGTTACTGACTGGCTTTCTTTAACTGACATCTGCTTAGCAGATATTTTTACAAGATATGTTCCTACCTTATCTTCGTATTTATCAACTAAAGTTTCTAATTCCTTTATTTTATCATACTTTTTAGCGTCATATTTATCAAGTAGTTCAGTCGCTATTTTATATGTATCATATGTGATTTTTAACATATCACATACAAGGTCTTTACTTTTTTCAACTGCAAATGCAGGAACGGATAAAAATCTTTCGTCAAGTGTATCGAATATATCTTTTTCCTTTTCTTCCTTTTTGGATGTTACTGTTTTAAGAGCAAGTTTTTCTATAAAACCACAGAAAGGAATAAGTACTATTGTAGAGAAGATATTAAACAATGTATGAACAATAGCAATATCAGTAGCAGAAGCATTTAAATTCATAAATTCAAATGGGAAGAAAATATGAAGTATATAAAATATACCCATAACTATAACAACGCCAAGCATTTTAATATATAAACATGACATTGCCACTCTTTTTGATTCAGTATTTCCGCTTATCGAAGATATAATCGGAGTGATAGTTGTACCGATATTCTGCCCCAATACAACAGGAATGGCAATAGCAAAAGGAATGTTACACGATATAGCCAAAGCCTGAAGCACACCGACAGAAGCCGATGAAGATTGAATTATCGCTGTAAAAACAGTACCTACAAGTATGCCCATAACAGGGTTTGAAAACATAGTAAGTATATTTGTAAAACTTTCATTTTCCTTAAGGCCTGATACTGCACCACTCATAGCATTCATTCCAAACATTAAAATAGCAAAACCTATAAGAATATTTCCTGTGTTTTTCTTACTGTCAGTCTTCGCAGTCATACTCATCAAAAGCCCGACAGCAGCAAGTACAGGTGTAAAAGATTCAGGTTTAAGAAGTTTAAAAAGCATTGCTGTACCACTTATTTCAGCAGTACTAAGCAGCCATGCAGTAACAGTTGTACCTATATTTGCACCCATTATAATACTTATAGTTTGCCTTAGTGTCATAATTCCGGAGTTAACAAACCCAACCAACATAACTGTTGTTGCAGATGAAGACTGAATTATGGCTGTAACAATAAAGCCTAAAAAGAACCCTTTAAATCTGTTGGATGTAAGTTTTCCTAAGATTGATTCTAATTTTCCCCCTGCAAGTTTTTTAAGACTGTCTCCCATAAGTTCCATTCCATAAAGAAACAGTACCAATCCTCCTATAAGACTGAGTATGCTGTAAATATCCATTTTTATCCTCCGTGCTATTTCTCGTTGCTTGAAAATCGAAGATATTATAGCATAAATAACTGTAATAATCAATATAAAGGATGAATTTATTACATTTTTTTACATAAAACTTCAAAGTAATAGCCTATCTCTTAAAAAAGTGATAGGCTAATTTATCATTTATTTGAAATTTCTATGTCTATATCAGTTGAACCAATGTAAACATCACGGTTTGAGTCAATGGTGTGGTATTTTATAATTGTATAGTCAGGATATTTATATATCTGGCTTCCCCCATCCTTATAAACAAGTTCAGGAATAACGCCATCAGATACATCCTGATTTGCCTTTGCAATTAATCCGTGTAAAGTAATTCTTCCATTGGCTATTGCTTTTTCAAGCGGCATTGTAAAGCCTTTAATGGTTATCATCACTTTATCCAAACCATAGTAATAAAGGTTAGTATCCACTATATGACCAAATGAAGTAAAACTCTTAATATCATCCTGACTTAATATAAGTCTTTTATGCTTTTCTCCTGATGGATAAACTTTTATTTCAAACTCACAAAAACCCTCTGTTGATATATCTTGAGTTTTTATAAGTTTCATACCGTCATTTATTTGTTCGGGGGTACCCTCAAAATATATAACAACATTTCTGCCTTTTCCATAGAGAAAATCTATATGGTCTGTTCCATATTCAACCTTAACTTTTTCGCCCATATCTATATCGGCTTTGTCTTTTACAGGCTCTACTATCATATATGTCGTTGTTTCTTCTATAACCTTACCTACAAAACTATGTTTATATTCTTTGTTTGATAAAGGATAATCATTCACAGGAGGAACATACTGTTTACCCCACGTTGAAAAAACAACGGGTTTGTTTTCATCCATTCTTTTATGGTCTATTATATAGAGTGTACCAAAAACAACAGGAAATATTAAAACAAAGCACAGTATCGGATATAAAACTTTTTTCACCGTTTTTCCTCCTTATGAAATGGCATGTCCGCCGACATTATAATCTGTCCATGTTCCCATTTGTGGCCAGGATGCAGAGCAATCTGTAAATAAGTATGCACCAAGTCCGCTACGCCATTTTACTGCATCAAATTTAATCACACGAAGTCCGTTATACTTCTCTTCAGCCTTCATGCTATCTGTAATCGAAAAGAGGATTCCATCTTCAAAATAATATGGCATATCTCCCTTTAGATACCCTTGTTCAGCGAGTTCTTCATACGAAAGCTGTAAACATTGTTTATCGTGTGCTTTTGCAAATATATAACTGATTGCCGACTTTTCGCCCTCTGTCAGTTCTCCGGGCGCCTTGCTTAAATCAACACTAATATATTTTATATCGCCATTAAGTCCTGCATCAATTTCCCATAAATCCTCAAGCACTTTTAAGTAAAGACCACTCAGGTCATAAAGTGAACCACCAGGATTTCTTTGAGTTCCGATAGAATGACCGTTAATGAATTTACAGAAAGATATAATATCAATGGGTACACCTTGCTTTTGAGGAACGTTATCAAAATTGCCCTCATAATAAACATCTATCGGCATACCATCTTCTAAATCTTTAAGTTCTGCCTTTTTGCCATCTATTAAAATATCAACTTTGTTCGCATCAAGAGCATATATAAAACTATTTTCTGCTCCGGCAAGGATAAGGTTTCCGCTTTCTACACCATCAATAATTTTAAATGTTTTATGTTCGTACTTTTCATCTAGATATGATACCTGATTTTCCACAGGTCCATTTACACCTATTTTCGCACCATCACATCCTGATAGAATTACAACGCATAAAATCATGTATAGAATAAAAAACTTTTTCATCAACCTCACCCTTTCATTTTTAGTAATATTACTTTTAACCATCAATACCGTCTTCAATAATAATTTCATTTATAATATCATTATCTATATAAAAAAATATTCTCTTAAATCCAATATCATTTTGGGGGTCAAATACGTAGTAACTTTTTTCTATTGACCAGGAATATTCCAAATCATTTTTGTATGAATCTATTAGTTTTGACACACTATCTCCTACACCGATATCTCTTATAGTCTTATAAACAGGAGATTTTGTAGATATTTTATTTATCACGCTTTTATTGTTGTCAGAAAGCAAAGTCTTAATTTCTATATCACTATATTTGTGTATTGTCCATTTAAAACCATCTCCTGCCCCATATTCCACGCTTAATGGCTCTATATTTAACTTTTCTATATCTGAATTTAACTCAATTATATTAGTTTTTGAAACAAGGCAAAATTCAGATTTTGTTTCTAACTGTTTTTCTTTGCCACCAATAGTGGTATATATTTTATCATTGGTTGCTTCGGGAAGATATAAATTCTTTTTATCCTCTTTACATCCTGTAAATACTATCAAGACTATTATTGTAAAAATAATTATTGCATATCTTTTCATTATAGCCCCCCTTTTCTAAAATCGGCTTAATTAAAATATAAATAGCGTATATACTGCTATTTATATTGAGAATAAACTAAGTCAAATTACTTCTCATACTCATCAATCAGTAATTTTCCACACTCAGGACAATGTTTTGGAATTTCTCCGCGAACATTCATAAGAGAATATCCACAATAGGGGCAAATGCAGTAAATAAAGGCTTGAATTAAGGCAAGAATAAATATAATAAAACCAACTGCCATAAAGCCACCTGTTATCTTTTCATTTTCAAAACCTATTCCAAGAGCCATAATAAGAATACCTATCGCAAAGCCTATCCACATTAAAATTCTGCTTTTTCTAAAATTCATATAATTAGCCCCTTGTTTTCAATTTAATAACAATAAATTTAACTACTTCAAGAATAGAAAATGCTAAAGATAAAAAAGAATACATCCACAATATTAAACCTGGTAATTCACTACCGTGTGTATGTATGTTGGGAATAATACACCATAATATCATACAAACAACAATCATTAGCATAGTTAAAATATATGTCTTTCTTCTTTTCCAACTCATTATGCCAAATATTAAGCCAATAATTATTGGCAAAACGTAGAGACAAAAAACATTAAAGTAAATTTGTGCCATTTTGTTCAGCTCCCTTTTAGAGTTTTATCCTTTGATTATTTATCTTTCTTCTTTGATACCAGATACCTTGTGATGGTAAATACAAGTGTAAACACAATTACAAATAAGACAATATAAAATATCTTTCCCAAGTGAGGTTTTTCAAGAAAAGGCAATCTTCCCATTGCCAAGGGATTATCAATCATCAGCGGTAACCCAAGCCTTTGACGGCGTTCCTGTTCTGCTTCAAAATATTTTCCCTCATTAAGATATTTTTCAAAGCGTTCCCACATATCCCCTTGTATATTTTTCAGTTTAATGCCTGAAATTTGACTATTTTCAACTTCAAATATGTCTGTGGGGTTGTGTTCATCAAAGTATGTAAAAAGATAAACATTACCCTCTTTAACCTTAAAATTGCCAACTGTATTAGGGTTATAATATGTAAGTTTACCCCCTGTTTTAACGTCTCCTTTAATTACAAAAATGGGCGATAATTCTATATCGGGTTTTTCCTTATCAGGATGGTAATAAACAACCTCTGCAAAGAAAATCTGCGCATCGTCTGAGTGCAATAAATCTTCAGGAATACTTCCTGCAAAAGCGCTTATTGGCATTGATAATAAAAATATTGTTATAAATATAAAACTAATTAACTTTTTCATAATCAGACCACCCTATCTTAAAACTTTGTTTTTGTAGCAAATGAGATTATTATTTCAATTACCCCGCAAAAGCGTATAAATAATCTGCATTGTTTTGGTGTATATTTTGTTTCTAAATTATGTGGATATATAGGATATATCAGCAATATAATACCTAAACTTGCCAAAATCAGATTATGTAAAATTGAAGATTTAACAAAGAACATATTTAACGAGCCTAAAATCAAGGAAGTTACAAACCAATATACAAACAGTTTAGAAAATGTTATTTTATTTTTCATATTGCATCCCTCCTTATTCAGTGCAGTAGAAGTATATCGTTACTAATTTTTAATTTGCAACATTAAATTCACCATAGTATCTTCTGACACCTAATCCACTTTGTCCGGCAATCATTTCACCATATTTGCCTTGCATTAACTCTAAAAATAAATCAACTTTCTGATTATTTTCGCCATCACGAATTACTGCATAGTAATTTGTTGTATATGGGTAGGTTCCATCTGAAATAGTTTCTTCAGTTGGTGCTATACCGTCGATACTTAAGAATTTTAAATCAAGCGGACCAAGCACAGAAGAATTTACTAAATAGTAATAGAACAAACTATACCCCATAGCATAATTACCATCATTATTTCTGTTATAATCATCAACATCTGTAAGAATACTTGACATCATAATAGAAGTGCGTTCCTTTAATATATTTTCATTTATTTGTTTTCCGTTAAGAATAAACTTTTCCATTTGAGCATGGCTTCCGCTATCTTCATTTCTGCAATAAGCAGCAAGAATACCATCATCTCCGCCAACTTCATTCCAATTTGTTATTTTGTTATCAACATAAATATCGTGAAGTTGATTAGTGGTAATATTATTAACCTTATTATTTGTTCCGGTAAAGAAAACAAGTGCCTCTTTTGCAATCGGTACAAACTTAAGTTTTACATTCTTTTCTTTTGCATATTTTAATACCTCTTCTCCTGCGTCAGGAACGAATATCATTTCAACCTCTCCGTCAATCAGGCGTTTATATGATGCAACTGTTTTACTGTGTGCTTTTGGAAAATCGGGATGATTTTTAGAGTTATGGTAATATGAACTATATATATTCTGTGTTATTGGATAGGTTGATGTAGACCCATCTAAAACGGGTATTTCTATTTGAGGAGCATCTTCACGCTCTATTGCCGGTGCATTATTATTAAAGAATATACGAATAAACTGATATAAGAACTCACAACATTCAATTCTTGTTACACTTCTTTTTGGATAGAAATAATATTCATCATCAGAGGTATCCATAAAATCATGGTCAATAAGGTCATACCAGATATGATATCCGTTAGCCTTGAGTATCTTAAAAGACTCTTTGGCATAATCTGTAATTTCCTCATAGTCTATCCACATAGAGTAATCATAATCTTTTTCTTCATCAATCATTCCAAAATCGGAAAGCATACAAAAAGCCATATCAACAACTTCTTCACGGGTAACAGATGAATCGGGATTAAAATTTTTACTCTTTTTAAATATGCCCCTTTCCACAAGAGACATAATTTGTTCTTTTGCCCAATGGTTCTCAGGCACATCTTTAAAGCAAGATTTAGTGTCTGTTCCCGTAATATTGAACAATTTTGCAAAGGCTGATGCCATTTCAGCTTTTGTAAGTTCATTATCAGGCTTAAAGCCACCGTCTTCAAAGCCTGTTAAAAGTCCTCTTGAAGTAATTTCGCCTATATAGGAATCATATTTATATTTTTCTCCCAAATCGTTATAAGGTGAATTATACGGTTCTTTGGTAATAGTAAAGTCTCTGTTTTTTTGAATAAAAGCATAACTGTATCCGTCAAGAGGTCCTATTGCAAAAGGAATCAACTCATTCGTTTCCTTATCCCTTGCAATATATACAGTATCACTGCCATAGTCATAGCCTTCTTCTGATTTTATGTATTTGATAGTATTTTCATTTTGCACATTTGCGCCTTCATCCATATTTATAACAAAATAGGCTATACTACCTATAACCAAGATTATTACACCTAAAACTATGATCAATATTCTTTTTTTCATAAACAACACCCCCTGTTATTTATTAGACTTAAAATTTACGGTAAAAGTTTCCACTTTTTAAAAGTCAGATAAAATCCCTACATATCCAGTTTCTTCTATAATATATTGTCCTTCGTCTGATAATATAAAATCAAGAAGTTTATCTACATTTTCATTTATTTGCTCTTCATATGTAACTGCATATATTGGAGTTACTACCGAGTAACTTCCGTTTTTAATATTTTCACTACTTGGCTTTACACCGTCAATAGAAACCATTTTAATATCAGGGTTTTTTATAATACCCTCAACATAAAATCTAAAAGAAAAACCGATAGAATTAGTCCTATTCTTATAGTTGGAAACTCTTTCTATAATACCTGCCATTAAGTCGTTTATAAGTTCTTTTGGTGCATCCATTATAGGAACATCTCCCATAAATCTTTTAAGCATACTTTGGCTTCCGCTTCCTTCGTTTCTCTGGAACGCTTCAATTTTTTCATTTTTTCCGCCTACTTGTTTCCAGTTTGTTATCTTGCCTGAATAGATACCCTGAATTTGCTCGGTTGTAAGATTTTCGACAGGGTTATCCTTATGCACAAAGAAAACAAACGCTTCATTACCTATAGGTGTGTATTTAAATGTTGTATTACATTCTTTTGCATATTCTTTCTGCTCATCCGACGGGTACACACCGATAAAAACATCCGTTTGTTTTTCGGCTAAAAGTTTGTAGCCATCAGGTGTGTTATTATATTGAAAAGCCTCATTATCGTAAAGTCTTACTGTATCAGGATAAACAGCATGTACAAATGCTGAATACACAGGAAAAAGTGCCGCTGCACCATCAATTTTCGGCAAATTATCTTTCAACTTTAATGTTTTACTGTCTATCTTTACTATTTTTGAATCTTCCTCAAACGGAAAATACTCAGAAACTTTTATGTTTGGAGATGTGTTTATTGTAATGCTTTCATCATATTTTATCATCCCATAGTTAATACCAAGTGCTATAAGATAAATAACAAAAATTATCAGCCAGATAAGAAAAATTTTCTTTCTCTTTTTAAACCAGATTAAAGCAAAAAGTAAAGACGGAATAATAAACGCTCCGATAAGTGCTATAATCATATTTATTCCCTCTGAGGAAAGGATAAGCATTGATAACAAGGCAGAATACGCACTGACAAAAATTACGCCTATTGTTAAAATAACTTTAAGTACCATAATAAATATCTCCTTATTCTCTGTCTTTAGTTCATCTCGCCTTTTCCATACATAAACGCCGTATATTCCATAAAAGAGTATCAGTATAACACCAAGAGGAAGTTCAATGTTAATAACTTGCCCCGTATACTGTGTACTCATATAAATCATATATATTGCAGGAATTAACCCTAAAACACTTCCTAAGAAGAACCCTTTATGAAGTAATAAAGCAGATAACCAGAAGCAAATCATCCAGAATAAAATCATCGGCATTATTAAACTTGCTCCTGTTAAACTCATAATAAGATAAAAGGCTGTAAATAAAACTGCAGGAATATATCCTATAAATTTTTTCATATCTAATCTCCTTTCGACAATATCCGATATCCTTACTAT